>CALBXV010000140.1 GCA_937890045.1 uncultured archaeon | reverse complement strand
ACCAAAATATATTTAGAGTGAATGACATAACTGAAGCTATTCAAATAATAAAAGACCTAAAGAAGAATTCAGTAATAAAATTATCTCCTTAATTAATTAAAGTTTTGATTTAAGATATACAAAAATTTTACAAAAACAAAATATTTTAATGCTAACATAATTCAAGGGAAAGATGCAGAAAAGGATATGATGAAATTTGAGTCGTAAAGGTAAAAAAAAGCAATCATCTATGCCTGCTTCAAGTGCAGGTTTACTAAGGTTTTTTGAAGATGAAACACATGGAGTAAAGGTACGTCCAGAAATAGTTATAATACTTGCAATAGTGATGGCAGTGTCATCACTATTGATTCGTATGTTTATTCCAGTTTAGAAGCAAATGCAGAAACATGAATACTACAGCTAACATTCATAAACGATATAACCTACTTTTTACACTTCCATCAACAGCTTTAACATTAATACTTCTTATGTCAGTATCTGCAACTCTTGTCTTCACTTCATCATTTTATGGAAAAATAGATATTTTATTACAACCACAATTCTTTATAATATTTGAAGCTGTTTTATTCGTATTACTTATTATCGAATATTTAATTCTAAAAAGTAATTCTTTAGCTATTTTTAGGAGATTATCCTTCATATCAGTACTCTCAAATGGAATATGGCTGACCTTTGTAACAATTGGCTCTTTATTGAGTCCAGAAAAATTTTTAAATTTCCTTATTATTGGAACATTTCTTTCCATAGCTTTTAGACTTTTAATTTTTAGATCAGTTTTCTCAAACCATTTACGCTTAGTGCTCCTAACTGTATCTCTACAACCCATAATACTATCTCTACTATTGTCAATAGGTTATGATTTGACAAAGTATACTATTGAAAATCCTGTATTAATCGGATCAGGATTAATATTAAATTTATCAGTGCTTATTTATCTTAAATTAGTAAATTCTTCAAGTTCAGATATACTTAAAATTCCAGCTATTACCATGCTTCAAGCCTTCCTAAAGGCTTGGACATCCGAAGAAGCCTCATCACTTGAAGAAATAATAGAAATGTCTAGCTCAAAAAAGATAGTTCAAACAAGCATACTTAAATTCAAAACAGAAAATCAAAATCCTGTAGTTATTATCCCAGAAGTCCATCCAGGTCCATTTTATCCAATTGGCAGTAGTAATCTTCCTTACCAAATATACAAATTCTTCTCAGAAAAAAAAGTTTTACCACTTATTATGCATGGTGTTTCAGGGCATGAATTAAATCTAGCATCTAAGAAAGAAGTAGACAGCCTTCTTTCATCTTATAATAATTTAACAAAATTAGGTGAAGGAGAAACCTGCTCTATACCAATAACCACAAAATCAGGAGAAGCTATAGCAAATGGTTTTGCCTTTGGTGATTATGCAGTTATTTTCCTAACTCTTTCTCCAAATGGTATGGAAGACTTTCCAAGAGAAATAATGAAACCATTAGAAGAGGAGTCAATAAAAAATGGATTTAAACATCTAATTTTAATAGATACACATAATTCTCAAGGAAAAATAGTAAACCAAGAGGAGTCTGGAGATCTCCTTGTTGTCACGAAGAAAATCCTTAATCAATTAAGGAATGCTGAACAATTTTCTTTTAAAGTAGGGTATGCACATTCATCTGAGTTCAACATCAATTTTGAAAGAGATATAGGACCAGCAGGAATTGGTGTACTTATATTGGAGATTGAGGGAAACAAATATACGATTTTAGTGACAGATTCAAATAATGCTAGAAGAGGACTTCGTGAAGAACTCATTCGTCAATTGGATACTTTAGGAATATTAGTAATCGAGTTATGTACAACTGATACACATATTACAGCTGGAAAGGTTATGACAACTCATGGTTACATAGCATTAGGAGATCAAACTAAAACAGAATATTTAGTGGATGTAATTAAGAAACTATATGATAAAGCTATTATTGACGTATCCAAATCTAATTTTGATGTTAATACCGTTAAAACAGAGGTAAAGGTTGTAGGAGAAAATATGCTTACAGATGTTTCTCAGGCATTAGATAAGACAATAAGAACCGCTAGAAGAGGAGGTTTTTCCTTGGTAATCCTTTCAATGGTTGCGATGATATTAACTTTCTTGATTTAAGAAATATATGGTATATTTAAATTATCAAAATTCTTTATGGTGGCAGTAGTTGTTCTTATTTTCCTTTCACTTAGACTCATTAACTCTAAAAACATCTCTACAACTTTTCTTTATAAGACGAAATATATCATCAAAATTTATATTTTTAGTTTATCTTTGTCAGTTTATTCATTTCATGTTGTTAAAAAGAGCAAACATCATCTTTAAAAATAATTATATTATGAATGATAGGTGAGACACTAGTAGAGTAAAAAAAATGATTAGATTAGTGAAATAACTATGAAACAACTTAAAATGGTAATTATTGGAAAATCTAAGCCTATACTTAATTATGTTACTGCTTGTATTACAATACTAAATCAAGGTGAAAGATCTATTATATTAAGAGCTAGAGGCGAAGCTATTAATATTGCTGTAGATGTTTTTCAGCTCTTAAAAAGTAAGTTTGTAGGTGATATTGGTATCTCAAAAGTAGAGATTGATGGTGAAATGGTTACTAATAGTAAAGGTAAACCTACGCGTTTACCTGTTCTAGAGATAACCATCAACAGAGATTTAAAATCTAAATAGTTATTTTCATCTATACATATCATGAGCTAATTCTTTTCTTCGAACTGAAATTTTTTTTCTACGCTTCAATATATTTTCCATAATAGATTCTAATGTTTCATCATGAAGGAATTTTATAGAACTTTCTAATTCATCATGATTATTAACATCTAATTCTTTCATTAATTCCTTTTCGATATCATCATCAAGTAGCACATTAATACCTAATCGTCTAATTCGTTTTATCCAGCAGACCATTCTGATAATATAGAATATTTCGTCCATAATAAACTATTTTTACTAACAATTAATAGTTAGGTTGTTAATCACTACGTAAGAGAGCGTTAATATATGTCTGAAATTGATGGATTAATAAAAGATATAATTAGACAGAAACCGGATATTGATGAAAATAAACTTCAGGATCTTATTAAAGATAAGAAAAAAAAGGTAGGTTCAGGATATTTAACTGATTCAGGAGCAGCTTATCTAGTTGCTTCTGATCTTAATATATCTCTTGAAGTTATAACGTCGTCAGAGATCCCAATAAAGGATGTTTATGTTGGTGCCAATGAAGTATCAGTGATAGGCCGAATCTTCACTGTCACACCTACCAAAACCTTCAGTAAAAAGGATGGAACTGAAGGTAAATATCGTCGTTTAACAATTTTTGATAAAGAAACATTTATTGTTATTACTCTATGGGATGACCAGACAAATCTAGTAGAAGATAGAAACCTTACACAAGACCAATTAGTTAAAGTCAAAAAAGGTTACGTAAAAGCTGGTCTAGATGGACAACCCATTATTCATCTTGGGAAAAACGGTGATCTAGAAAATGTCGATAATAATAAAAATAAGATACCTATAATTAACGAAATTACTCGGGAAATTTCATCAATATCTACTCCTGAAACAAATCTTGCATTAACTGGTATGATTAAATCTCCACCCAGAATCTCTGAGTTTACAAAAAAGGATGGAACTCCAGGCAGAGTCCTTCATCTTTATCTTACAAATGTTACAGGAGGAAAGAACATTAGAGTAGCTATATGGAACAATAGTTCTCTTTCAGGTAAGGATATTCCTCAAAACGCGGTTGTAAAGCTAATTGGTCTCAAAACCCGTTTTTCAAAGGATGGATCTATTGAGATACATGGAGATGATGGTACTTCATTGGATATACTTTCCATACGGAAAGCTTTTGGTGAATCCAGTTCAGGACGGTTCAGAGTACTTTCGATTGGACAAATTCGTATCAAGGAAGACGGAGAGTCTTCAATCTCGCTTTTGGTGGTTAATGAATCTAATAATTTTTACACTCTTATTTTAAAGGATGAAGTCACTGAGACTATTACTGATATTAAGACAGAAATATTAATTGACTGCGAATTTAAAGAGTTATCAACTCTTTCTCTTTTATGTAATAAAAAATCACAATTTAAAATACTTAATGAAGATGATGAATCATTTTCTAAGCTTGAGAGCTTAAAGTATAAGATTAATGATATACCTGAATCTCAATCTCCACTTTTATTAGAAGTAATAGCATTATCGAGGGATACAAGCCAAGAAATTCTAACTAAAAGCGGTGAAACAGTGAGGAAACGAGAGGTTATTGTTGGAGATGAAACAAAGGAAATAAAGATAGTTGCTTGGCGTGATTTATCTAATATTTTGGATGGTATTACTCCAGGTCAACGTCTCAAGTTAATTGGTGTTGTTTCGTCAAAGGGTTTAGGTGGAGTACCCGAGCTTCTAGTTAAATCTTATACACAAATTGAAAAAATGTCTCAATCATCCCAAAAGCCATGTGTTGAAACATAGGTTTTTTCAGCTCTGTAAATATCTTTATAAAATTCATCTTCTTCTGAGTATCTTCTAAGTATTCTAGCAGCAGCATCTGCTCCAACTCCAAATCCTGAAAGTGTTATTATGGCTTTAAGACCAAATGACTGAATTAATGAAGATGTTTTCCAAGCTCTTTTGAACTTCTTATTTTCATCACTAGTTATCTTAGCTTTCTTCTTCCGTATAATATGAATAAGGTCATTATCAGTGGAATATGTTTCTCCTATTAGACGAGATTTACAGATTGGACATGAAATTGGATCTTTTACATCTTTTGTTTTAATGACTGATTCCCATTTTCCACAGCTCATACAGACTAATCTATGCCTTTTATTTTCAAGCCTTTCCTTTATTAAATTTAGGACTGTTTTTTCTATACTCAAAGGTAATGCTGCAAAGGCTGAGGTATGTTGCAATATTGGTTGAGCCAATGGAGATAATTTCTTTACTTCTTTTTCGATTATTCTCCTTTTATTGTTCTGTATTTCATGTAATACTTCATTAGTTCTTTTAATATCATACTTTTCAATGAATAACTCTCTTAGAACTTCACGGTATAAAGCTGTAGTACGGTAACGATCTTGAATAAGACGTGCTGCTCTCTTATCATATTTTGTGTTCTTTGCAACTACCCCAAATTTCTTTGCAATACACCAAGTCTTCCAATTAAGAGGATGTGTTCCAACAACAGATACAGATAGTATATCCGCAACATCATATTGTTGATGAAAGAAATCTATCACATTTTTTATTGAGAGAGCTCCTTGAGAAGTAAGCAGAATTCTGTATGGATCTGTATTTGTTTCGATTAAGTAACCTGTTTTACTAGATATTATGGTTGAGAGCATAATAGCTAGGGTTTGGTTAATTTTTGAACCTAGACAGGTATGAATTACTAAGATACTAGAACCAATTCTTTTTTCAACAGTAATAGTTTTCTCATCTGGAATGTGACCAAGTATATCTTTGCTTTTCTGGATTCTCTTTTTTTGTTCTTCACTTACACCAGTTTCAAAATCTTTTCCTATCCTTCTTCGGAGTTTACCTACTTCTGTTGCTGTTTCTAATTCTACTGGTATTAGCTCTCCGACCCAATATGGAATTGTTGAAAGATCTTCGAAGGTTGGTTCAACATTTACTTCTGCCTTATCTTCGTCAATTGATATTATCTTCCATGTGCTTCCTTTAAGGACAAATGGTTTACCCGGTTCACCATATTCTCCAATAAACACCTGATCTAACCTTCCTACTTTCTTATCTGATACTCTGTCAATTACCGTTAATTGTTGAATATCCGGTATTGTTGAAATATTATGATAATAGTACTCATAAGTACCTAAGCCTCTCCCTCTGGCTTCTTCCCCATCATACCAAAGTATTTTTTGTTTATCTAAAATTTCAAAGCAGAGGTCCACATCTTCTGAACTAATATCTCTAAATGGATAGGCTTTTCCAAGTATTGTGATAGCTTCATTAATACTTAGTCTTCCATATTCCATAACAATTCCTACAAGATGATGAGCTAAAACATCCAAAGCCAGCTCATGAATAATACTTTTCTCTAGTGAACCCGTGTAAATACGATTTATGAGCGCCCTTGCTTCTAACTCATCATCTATCTTATTAGTGACAACTAGACCGGAGGCTGACTCTCCTACCCTATGTTTACTTCTTCCGATTCTTTGTATTAACTTTACGGATTGTCTGCTTGAACCAGATTGAACTACTAAATCTACTTGCCCTATATCTAATCCAAGCTCTAGAGAAGATGTTGATACTACTACCCCAGCTTCACCATTTCTAAGTTTACTTTCTGCATCTTCTCGGGTTTCCCTTGAAAGTGAACCATGATGTACTTCCACTGGTATATCTGGTGTTTTAGCTTTCAAGAGTGCTCCTAAATATTCTGCTTCATCTCTAGTGTTTGTGAAAAGAATTGTGCTTTTATTTTTACCAACATTTTCTCTAATATAATTCGAGACATAATCTGATACATGTCTAAGTGATCCTTTGATGTAATTCAGGTCAATATCATATCTTCGAACTGATTGGTCTACTAGGACTGCAGTCCTTCTGCCTTTTCCTACAAGAAATTTTCCTGCTTCATTTATATTTCCTAATGTAGCAGAAAGACCTACTCTCACAATGTTTTTTTCAGCAAGGAGTTCTGCACGTTCTAAGCTTACAGTTAAATGTGTACCACGTTTGTTTCCAATTAGTTCATGAAGCTCATCTATGACTACCCACTCTAATGTCCGAAGATTTTCACGCATTCGCCTGCTTGTAAGAATTATTGCAAGTGTTTCAGGAGTTGTTATTAACAAATCAGGTGGTTTCTTAACCATTTGCTGTCTTGCATATTGTGAAGTATCTCCATGTCTAATATCCACTGTTAACTTAGCATCTTCTGTGTATTTTATTACTCGGCCAAATATGTCTCTATTTAGGGCTT
>CALBXV010000139.1 GCA_937890045.1 uncultured archaeon | reverse complement strand
CATAATGCAAACTGACTTGGAAAATCTCTTAAAGAACAAAATAACCTATATTTGGTTGATAATAGCGATCTTTATTCAGATCATAAGAATTCTTATGTTAAACCCGTTTATGAGAATTGGTGGAGCATCTTTAATCATTACCAATGGTCTCTCAGATTTTATTTATCTCTGGAGTATGATAATTATAGGAGTATCAGCAAGCGCTGTTTCCTCTGAAACGGGAGAACTGGCAGACTCAATAATGAGTAAAGCAGTTACACGTTTTAATTACGTATTAGCTAAATTCTCTTCACGAATTATCTATGTTCTTATAACATACGCAGTAATTACTACTGCCCTTACTGGAGTAACACTAAGAATTAACAACAGCGGATATGAAATATATGGATTAATATCAGCAATTCTATATGTTGCACTAGCTTTGATAATGTTAACAACAGTAGGAGTTTCGCTTAGCATAGTTATTCCTAACAAAGTAGTATCAATAATAATCCTACTAGTTTTATGGCATTCAATGAACATATTTTTACCAATACTAGATCTAACTTTTCTAGCTCCAACTACTATTATAGGTCAACTACCAGACATAATTCAAGGTAATTCTTTTCCCGTAACATACATAGAATGGATTGGTGAAGGCACATGGATTGGAGCAGAATGGAAAACAATAACAGGATTCGCAGTAATCTCAATAACCGCTACAATTCTATCTAACATATACTTCTCAATAAAAGATCTTTAAATAACAGAAAATTTTAACTATTATTTTAAACATACTATATTAGTTGACTCAAATTCAAACTGTTTTAGGATCTATATTACCGGAAGAGCTTGGGACTACACTTATGCATGAGCATCTGATTGTCTCTGCATTCAATAAAACTTTTGTAGGAACTGAGAAATCGGTTCAACCATCAACTTCACGTGATGAGGTTGATTTTAATGAACCTGTAACTATGAATATACTAGGATTGTTACGTAGAAATCCGATTCTTTGTAAAGATAATTCGATTTATTCTGATGAATCATTAGCAGTCAAAGAACTTAATTATTTTAAAGAATTTGGTGGAAAAAGTATAGTGGAAGTAACTGTTAAGGGTATTGGTAGAAATCCTTTAGCACTTCAAAGAATATCAAAAACTTCGGGTTTAAACATAATAGCTGCTACTGGATGGTATGTTGCTATTTCACATCCAGATTATGTTAAAAATAAGACTGTTGAAGATTTGACAGCAATTATGGTTAAAGAAATAGAGGAAGGAATTGGTACTACTGGAATTAAAGCAGGAGTTATTGGAGAAATTGGTTGTAGTAATCCTGTACCATATCATTCTGAGGAAAAAAAAGTAGTTAGAGCAGCTGCGGGGGCTCAAATAGAAACAAATGCAGCTTATACTATTCATCCTTCGCTTACAGATGCTAATAAACGTATTAATTCTGTACAATGTGCTGACAAATATGTTGATTTAATCGAGAAAGAAGGTATGAATCTTGAAAAATTTTATTTAAGCCATGCAGATAGAACGTCAATGTATCTAGATTATCATAGAAAACTTCTTGATAGAGGCATAAGTTTAGGATATGATTGCTTCGGAAAATTCTATTATTTTGACACTATATTTATTGGAGCAGGAGGTGTAACAGATGGAGACAGAATCAAAGCCATTGTAGAATTATGTAAAAACGGATATGATAAACAAATAATATTATCACATGACTGTGGATTTAAAACTGATTTAAGAGAATATGGAGGGTTTGGTTACGCGCATATATCTAGAAATATCATACCAATGCTAGAAGATAAAGGTGTGTCACACAAACAAATTCGGAACATGATGATTGATAATCCAATGCATCTCCTAGCATTTTAACACTAATTTTTAGAAAACAAAAAAGTTTTAATTTAGAATGAGATAATATTAATTTATAATGTCAGAAAATTATAAAGTAAAAAAAATGTTAGCAAATCAGGCAGAATTATCTAAAAATGCAGATCCAAAAAAGAGATTAACCAGATTAAATTTAACTATTCTCACTACACTTTATGATGCGTTAGAGGAAGAAGCGGAAACCCAAATGTTAACTTTACCAGTGTATATTCAGAAGATTCTCTCTCAGAGACACGAGCAAAAAGACTAATACTAAATCTTGTAAATCAATGAAAATGGATAGAAACCATTTCAAACAATAATACATACTTTTTTAAATAATTTCGAATATTACTATTATATCAATTGTCAGATAAGAATCTCGATATAGAAAAAGTTTTAGATATTTTAGGTAATGAAACGAGAAGACGGATACTGCGTTATCTTGCCGAAGAACCAAGATATTTTATTCAATTATCTAAAGAATTAGGTGTTAGCCAACAGGCAGTACTAAAACATTTAGAGATATTACAGGCACTTAATTTAATTGAATCATTTGCAGAGAAAAGTGATTTAGCTGGTCCGGATAGAAAATACTATCGTCTAAATCGTTCACTGATATTAACAATAGGATTATCAGAAGATGTATTTAGAATGAAAATGAGAGAATACGATAATACAGAAGAAGGAATGACAAATCTAACAGGGTTCGAAGAAGCCTGGCAGAAGATTCTTGATACAGAAGAAATTGCGGAATTAATATTAAAATCAAAGAAATTGATAAACAAGATAGATGAGAATATTATAAGAATTGATGAGAAACGCAGTGATGTAGTACGATTAAGACAAGATGTTACAAATCTAGTTCATGAGAAAATAAGATCAATATTTAACAGTAAATTAGAAAGAAGAATAATTTATTCGCTAATAGAATCACCAGAGAAAATAGATATAGAAAATCTAGCAGAAGAATTTGATGTTAGAGAAAAAGAAATAATACAGTCAATAGAAGAGATACAGAAGAAGCTAAAAATAATAATTTAAAGTTAAAAATTTATTCGCCAAACAGATTTGATAATCCACTTACATCATCGTCAGAATCCTCGTCTTCATCAACCTTTTTGACAGGAGGTACAGTAACAGAAGATATAGATGGTATCTCAGATTCAACAGTATCAAGTGGTGGCAAAATATTATTTTGATCAGCTACTAGACTAGCTTCAGACAAAATTTGTTCAGCTAATTCATCTTTAACTTCAAATTTAGCAGGTTCATCAGCAGTCAACCTGTCTTCATCAACAATTTCACTCATTAAATCACCAAGTTGATTTAACTCAGCATTAGTTTCAGGAACAATATTAGAAAGACTTCCTTTCATCTTTTTAACCGTTTTAAACATAGGAGATAAAGCAACAGTCAAATCACCCATATTATTAACTGTTTCAATTCTAAGAAGAGCTTTTTCAACAATCATATAATAATAACTAATCATTGCAGTAATCTTCCTCATCTGCGCAAGTTCATTAGCTAAAACATTTGCAGTAAGAGTATCTCGTCTTGAGTTACATTCAACAATTTGATTGAATATTATAGCTTCTTTTTTCTGAAATTTATCCCTAGTCATTTTTAATTTAGATGAGTGCAAATCTAATATTCTCATCATATTATCAACTTTAGGTTTTAGTTTACCAGGAAATAGTGAATTTCTAAATTTATCAGCTAAAGAAACTTTCTTACCTGAAACCCACTGTTTTTTAAAGTCCGACATTAATTAAATAAACAAAACAATTACTTATCTCCAACATTATTATCTATAATAGACCAGTTAGTTAAAAAAAATCTACAAAATAAATAACAGAGAATATAAAAACATTAAAAAAATCGTGATTTCTTAATTTAAAATTAAAAATCTATATATTAGTACACTAATGATAATGTTATAAAATTGCCACAAATCGCTAGAATCAAATTAAGTAGTGCAGATTTAAGTAAATTAGATAAAATATGCACTGAAATCAAAACATTAACTATAAGAACAGGAACAAAATCTAAAGGACCACACCCTTTACCAACAAAAAAATTAAAAGTAACAACTAGAAAAACACCTTGCGGACAAGGAACTCATACCTATGATAAATGGGAAATGAGAATACATAGAAGAATATTAGATATAGCAGCTGATGATAGAACAATGAAACAATTAATGCACATAAACATACCAGAAGAAGTAATCATTGAAGTAGCGTTACATAAATAAAGAATTACATATCAGATAAATTTTTTATCCAATCAACAGTAGATTTAATTCCCTCGTCAAAACTTACAGATAACTCATAATTAAGAAGATTTTTAATTTTAGAAATACTAGAATAACTTTTCATAGGTTTAATTTCAAATTGTGATCTAGGCGGTAAAATTTGTAACTCAGAATCTGAATTAGTAATTTTTTTGATAGCAGAAGCAATATCTTTAACAGACATCTTATTTTCACCACTAAGATTAAAACATTCACCAATAGCTTCTTCTTTTTTTAAACATAATTCAATTGCTCTACAATAATTTTCAACATAATAAGGATCAGTTACTTCAATACCAGAATTATAAAGTGGAATAGGTTCATTATTAAGACATAATTTGATAAATTTAGGAATAGCAGCGCTAAATTTTTCGTATTCACCAAAAATTTTCCAACTTCGAATAATGGTAGTTGATAAATTAAAATTGTTATTATAACTAGTAACTAAATTTTCACTTATTACTTTAGAATAATCATAAGGTAATCTAGGTTTAAGAGGATGTGTTTCGGTAACAGGGAGATCTGAGGGATTACCATAAACATTTGCAGATGACATATAAATAAATCTAGTAATTTTTTTTAGTTTTGCAAGTTCTAGTAAATTTAGTGTACCATTACAATTAACATCATAACATAGGAAAGGATTATCACAAGTTTCTTTTATATTTGCAATAGCTCCAAGATGTATAATATTATCAAAATCAATTTTGGAGAGAGTATTAAAAACAAAATTTTTATTTGAAATATTACCTTGATTTTCAATTGAATTTAAATCAGTCTTAATTATTTCATATCCCTGACTAGCAAGAAAATTAGCAATATTTTTACCTAGAAATCCTTCAGAACCAGTTATTAATATTTTCATATAATTCACTTAACATAATATATATTCATATATAACACTAGAAAAAACGCATTATCTATTATATATTATGTTAGATAATGATTTAAGCAGATATGCGGTTATACCCCAAATACAATGATCATCATATAAATAACATTCAAAGAGCTGTTTATCACCATTAATTTTAATAAATTTTTTTTTAATATTTTTTTTTTGATAAAAATAATATATTGGAATCTCAATAATTTTTTTTACTTCTTGTTTATTTATGGAGATATTATCTAAATTTTTTGCATATGACACATATGGTGTTATTAAAAAATTTTCTTCTATAGTTTTAACATTATCTAATTTACCTAAAATTTCGAAATTATTAGAAATAATACCAATTTCTTCATAAGTTTCTCTAATGGCAGTATTAACCATTAATTTATCTGTTTTATCATATAATCCACCTGGAAAAGAAATTTGTCCTTTATGAGTTTTGACATTATTAGTTCTTTCAGTTAAGAGTACGTAAATATCATTATATTTATAAAATAAAATAATTAAAACTGCCGCATTAACATAATTCATAGAATTAAGATTAACATCATTAAGATTCTGATTTAATAAATTTTTTAATTTGGATTTATTAAACAAATTAGTTATAAGATTATTTAATTTATTTCTTAGGAGTTAAATCCCATTCTTTTGTAATTTCTTTTACTACACCAGCAGCAACAGTAGTAGCCATATCTCTTAAAGCAAATCGTCCTAGTTCAGGATACTCAGTGAAATTTTCAATACATAATGGTCTTAAAGGCTGAATTTTAACAATAGCAGCATCACCTGTTTTAATAGATTTTGGATTATTTTCAACAGGTTGACCAGTTCTTTTATCCAATTTAGCAACTAATTCAGTTAGAGTAGCTGCAACTTGAGTAGTATGAGCATGTAGAACAGGAGTATATCCTGGAGCAATAGCAGTAGGATGATGAACAACAATTATTTGCGCAGTAAATTCTTGAGCAACTTTAGGAGGATTATTGGTAGGACCAATAACATCACCACGTCTCATATCTTTTTTGGATAATCCTCTTAGATTAAATCCTATATTATCACCACATTCAGCAGACGGCATTTCTGTATGATGAGTTTCAATGGATTTAATTTCAGCAGTTTTCATAGAAGGAGCAACAATAATTGTTTCACCTACTTTCATTTTCCCAGTTTCTACTCTTCCTACTGGAACAGTTCCAACACCAGTTATTGTATATACATCTTGTATAGGTAATCTAAGAGCTTTATCTGTAGGTTTAGATGGTTCAACCATTTTATCTAGTGATTCAAATAATGTAGGTCCCTTATACCAAGATAACTTATCACCACGTGTTTTTAGATTAGCACCGGTCCAACCAGACACAGGAATAAAATCAATTTTACTAGGATCAAAACCAACAGTTTTAAGTAAGTCGGCTAAACGTTCTTTTATTTCATCATAACGTTCTTGAGTCCAATTAACTGTAACATCATCAAATTTATTAAAAGCTACAATCAATTGATTAACACCTAATGTTTTTAGTAAGAAAGCATGTTCCCGAGTTTGACCACCAGAGTCTACACCTACTTCAAATTCACCCTTTTTAGCTGAAGAAACAAGAACACCTACATCAGCTTCACTTGCACCAGTTATCATATTTTTTATAAAGTCTCGATGACCAGGAGCATCAATTAGGGTATAAAAAAATTTATTTGTTTGAAATTTTTGGAAAGCAAGGTCTATAGTTACACCTCGTTCTCTTTCATCTTTCAAACTATCCATTACCCATGCATATTTGAAAGTATCACCTGAACCAGTTTTTTCTGATTCACTAGCATATTGATCAATGGTTCTTTGATCAACTGCACCAAGGTCTAATAGGAAATGTCCCATTGTTGTAGATTTACCATGGTCTACATGACCAGTAACTACTAAGTTTAAATGTGGTTTATCTGCCAT
>CALBXV010000138.1 GCA_937890045.1 uncultured archaeon | reverse complement strand
ATTTAAGAGTTGGTACAAAGGACAACAGAAGAATCCACATTTATCTGAATCAGATGAATCCGTAAATGAAGGCGGAATGGGTATATTAACTTCAGACCAGGCAGATATATTACAAGGTATTGTATTAAGAAATAAAAATAAAAATTTAAAGGGTATTTTAAATGTTGCACTAAAAAGTGGATATTTTAAAGGGGTGGATAAAAAAGAATTGTTAGGATATATTGATGGAGCTAAACAATTTGTTAAATATATGAAAAGTCATCCAATGGAATCCGTAGATGAAGCAGTAGAACCACAAGGTAATATGGCTAAGATAGCAAAGATTGTAAAACGTAAACAAGCTAGTAAATTAGGTGGAGTTATGATTGATATGCAATCAGCAAGTCTCTTAATGAAACTTTATGATAAAGTCTCAGATAAAGATAAAGAGAAAATGAATAAATTAAATGCTAAAATGTTGACTACAGTTATTAAAAGACTTTGGTCAAGAGTAAATTTAAAGTTACCCGTATGAAAATAACTAAATCACAATTACAAGATGTTATTCGGGAAGCTGTTCAAGGTGGATTTTTTGAAGAAGTAACTGAAGATATATTAAATGATGATTCACAATTAGATGAAGTATTAAAAGCTTTTTTATCAGAGTTAAGAAAGAAAAAAGTAGTTCGTGGTAAAAAATTATATAAAAAAGTAATCTGTCCTAAAAATAAAAGATATGTACCTGCTCTTAAAAAATGTGTTATTAAGACAGCTGGTGAAAAGATGAGAAAAAGAAAGGCAATGAAAAGAGCCGCTATGAAAAAACGTGGGAAGATGGCAAAGATTGTTAGAAAACGTAAAAAGTCAATGAAGAAACGTAAGGCTTTTGGGTTGAAAAGAAAAAGATGATTAAGTTAAAACAAATATTAAAAGAAGCTCCTTATATGGAACCAGAAGAGTTAGGTAGGGAATTAGAATATCAATTTGATATTTTAGGAGCAGCTATTAGAAAACATTCTAAAAAATCTGCAAAGTGGGCTGAAAAATATCATAGAAGTGCACCAGCAACTATTAAAATGGTTGAAACTTTAATAAAAACGTTAATGAAAATGAGATAATGAGTAAAAAATCAGCATATAAAAAAATAATGAATGAAAGTTCTTCTAAAAGAGTTTTTAGTGAAAAAGGGATAGATGAAGCATTACCATTTAGTTCACCAGAAGCAAAACAACACGTAGATAAAGATTTAGTTTTAATGTCTAAGTATTTAGGTAAAGCTTCACAACAAGTTATTAAAACTATGATGGACGGTGTAAAAGGTGGTAAGTATGATGCAATGGACTTGGCAAGAGGTATCCAAATCGGTCCAGTTAAAAGAACACATTATGGTGAGGCAGATTTTATTCAACAATTGTGGAATAAAGTGAAGAGTGGATTTAGACGATATTCAAAACGAGGAAAATTAAGATAGCTTATATTTATAGTTAGGAGATTAATTATGGCTAAAAGAATAAAAATGAAAGATTTGCTTAAAGAAAATTTTAGCGGTGCTATGCAGGGCGGTGTTGTATCACGTAGTCCATTTCATACTGATATGAGTTTATCTAATATTGTAAAAGAAAAGTATGGTGACGTAGAAGAAGAAAAGATTGATGTTGACGGTTTAACTACTGAAATTTCAAGTTATAATAAATTAGGTGAATCAATATTCGGGGAATCTAATATAACAAAAGTAGCTGAAAAACTGAGTTGGATTGCAAATCAAGCTAAATCACATACTTTAAGTGAAACTGAAGAATGGTTTGACAGGATTACAGTCAATCGTAATATGAAAGAACTAACAGGACTTTCAGGTCAATTCGGTAAGATTGCTAAAGAAGCTAAATCTCTTCAAGAAAGAATGGGTGCTCTATATGAAGATATGGGTAATATTCTTGGTCGTTATTATGAAATAGGTGAAAGTGTTTCAGAAGAAACTGGTGATAAAGACGAATATCAGAAATTTTTTATGACAGCATTAAAGAAATTTGGTGTCTCTGAACCAGATGAACTTGATGATGATAAGAAAAAAGAGTTTTATAATTATGTTGATGCTAATTGGGAAGGCGACAACGAATCAGATTAGAGGTTTTAGTTGATAAGTATTAAAGTTTATAATAATAATATAGAAAAAGCATTAAGTAAACTAAAAAAAGAAGTAAAAGAAACAAAATTGATGTTAGAGTTAAGAGAGCGAGAATATTACACAAAACCCTCAGCTTTACGACGCGAAAAGAAAGCAAAAGCAAAACTTAGAGCAAAAAAATTTACTAAAAACTGATAGTTTTTTTATATTCATATATATTTATATATGTATGAAAATACACTACGGCTTTTCAGCCACCATGTAGTGTAATCAAAATGTAATCACATTATAGTTCCCAATAACTATATTAAATCCAAACAAAGATAATTATTAATTTAATTATAGGAGAAAAGTAATGGATGATCTTTTAAAAGAAGCCATTGCAGATGCAAAAGCAGTTCGTGAAACAGCTCTTGAAAACGCTAAAATCGCTTTAGAAGAAGCTTTCACTCCTCGCTTACAATCTATGCTTGCTAAGAAAATTCAATCTGAGATTGAAGAAGAAGAGGGAGAAGATTGGGAAGATGAAGAAGAAGCTCCTGAAGAAGAAGCTCCAGAAGAATTTGAAGAAGATGATGAAGATCCTTCAGATGAATTTTCTGACGAAGAACCCGAAGAAGATATGGGTGACGAAGAAGAAGAAATGGAAGCAGAAGGCTACGATGAATCTGATATCATTGAAATTAATGGTGTTAAATATGCACCAGTAGTTTCTGAAGAAGAAGATGAAGAAGCCGAAGAAGAAGCTGAAGAAGACGAAGTGGAAGAAGCTGATGATCTCGATTTAGAAGCAGTTCTTCGTGAATTAGAAGAAGATGAATCTGAAGAAGATGAATCTGAAGAAGAAGTTGATGAATCTAAAGAAGAAGAAGTTGATGAATCTAAAGAAGAAGAAGTTGACGAGTCTAAAGAAGAAGTAGAAGAATCTACTGAAACTGAAGAAGTTGATGAATCTAAAGAAGATGAAGTCAATGAAGATGAAGATATTGATCTTGAAGAGGTAATCGCAGCACTTTCTGAAGAAGAGAATGAAGAAGAAGCAACTAATGAAGTTGCTAAACTTCAATCTGAACTTGACGAGCATCGCAATGTCGTTAAATACTTACGTACCAAGTTGAATGAAGTTAATTTGCTTAATGCAAAGTTACTATTCACAAATAAACTTTTCCGCTCATTTGGTTTAACAAATGACCAGAAAATGAAAGTTGTGGAAAACTTTGATAGAGCACATAACCTTCGAGAAGTTAAATTGGTTTATTCCACTTTAGCTGAATCATTTGGTTCGAAACCTAAAACTGAAATTAAAGAATCTAAAGGTTCGGCTTCTAAAGCTGTTGCCTCAACGAAATCTGAAAAGCAAGAAGTAATTGCTGAAGGACATGAGATGAGAGACAGATTTAAGAAGTTGGCTGGTATTCTTTAATATTGGAGAAAAATTATGTCAAAACATAAAAATCTAGGGACAATCGAGAAGTTGATGGACGGATTTAATCCTTATCGTCAACGTCAAGATGAAACCCGCGGTTTAGTTAAAAAATGGGAACCAACTGGATTGTTAGAAGGCATAGATGAAGAACAGAGAGTCTCCGGAATGGCATGTCTACTTGAGAACCAAGCTCGTCAACTTATTGATGAAGCTAGTTCAACAGGTACATCGTCTAATTCTGAAGAATGGTCTGGTGTTGCTCTACCATTGGTAAGAAAAATCTTTGGTGAATTAGCAGCACAGGAATTCGTTTCTGTTCAACCTATGAATCTACCTTCAGGTCTTGTTTTTTATCTAGACTTTAAATATGGCACAGGCCAACCTGGCTTTAGTCAAAACTCACACGTATTTGGTGTAACATCAGGTTCAGATGCTGATCCTAATGATGGCCTTTACGGTGCAGGTAAATTTGGATACTCAATTAATGAATCAATTACTGCAGCAACAGCAGCAGCCGCTTATACCGGTTCAGCAACTTGGGCAGATGTCGATTTTGAACCAGATTTGTCATCCTCAATATCTTCTGGAATGAAACGGTATGATATAGCAAAATCGCTTATGACCAACCCTGATATGGAAGGCGTTCGCGCATTTGAAATTACAGGTTCAACTGCTTATACAGCATACTACCCAGCATATACTAAATGTGTAACTGGTGTTGGCGGTTCAGAAGTTAATCCTTCTGATGCTGCAGCTACTCATATACGTTTTATCGTAAAAGAAGCTTCTGTGGCAGCTGGCGCTACTTTCTCAGTACGCTATCATAAAGCACCGACTGATGTAACACGTGGTGACTTTGAAGCATCCAGTGGTTTGACTTCAAACCCTGAAACTGATGTTGGTATACCTGAATTGGATATCTCAATGCGATCAGTCGCTATCGTTGCTAAAACACGTAAACTGAAAGCTGTTTGGACTCCTGAGTTAGCTCAAGACCTTAACGCTTATCATAGTGTTGATGCAGAAGCAGAACTTACTTCACTACTTAGTGAGTATGTATCAATGGAAATCGATCTAGAAATCCTTGATATGCTTCGTCTAAACGCAGCAGCTAAAACTGAACGTTGGAGTGCAAGAGTTGGATATGAATATAATTCATTAACTACTAGCTTTACACAATCAAGTGGTGAATCTAATGCATACACTAAAGGTGATTGGTTCCAGACTCTTGGACACAAAATCCAAAGTGTAAGTAATGCAATTCATCAGAAGACCCTACGAGGCGGTGCAAACTTTGTCGTAGTAAGTCCTGAAGTTGCTACAATCCTTGAATCTATTCCTGGATATGCAACATCTGCTGATGGTGATTCAACTAACAAATCCTATGCAATGGGTGTACAAAAAGCGGGTATGTTAAATAACCGTTGGACAGTATACAAGAACCCATACCAGTTTGAGAATGTAATTCTCGTCGGTTTCAGAGGAAGTAACTTCCTTGAAACAGGTGCTGTGTATGCTCCTTATGTACCGTTAATAATGACACCTCTTGTCTACGATCCTAAGAACTTTACACCTCGTAAGGGGGTAATGACCAGATACGCGAAGAAAATCGTGCGTCCGGAATTCTATGGTAAAGTTATTGTTGCTGACGTAAACTACGTTTAATAATCAGTAATAACTGAATCGTACTAAGGTACAACTATAAAAAAGGGAGATTTCGGTCTCCCTTTTTTTGTTTATTACACTTCTTTATATTTATTATTGACATATAACATTTTTTAGGAGAAACAAATGGCACAAGAACCAATTTGGGCTGGAAGTAGTTCATTCGCATCAGGTAATACACCCTGGGGATTTTACGATAGTGATAATGAATTCACATCTTCTGCTGATAAATTCGCGGATTGGTCAGCAAGACGCCTCGGGTATCCGATTATGGCAATTGAACTGCAATCTGGTTCATTTTATGCGTGTTTTGAAGAAGCCGTTACAGAATATTCAGCACAAGTTAATCAGTTTAATATAAAAGATAATTTATTAACATTACAAGGTAGAGCTACAGGGTCAAGTAATAGTTTGACGCACAAAAGAGTTACACCTACAATGGGTCGCACAGTATCGTTATCCAACCAATATGGAACAGAAGCTGGAGTTGGTGGTAATGTTGATATAAAAAAAGGTTCAATTACTATATCTAGTGGAAGTCAAGAATATGATTTAAATTCATTATTTGTTGACGGAAGTGGAAGTGGTTCAATTGAAGTTAGACGAATATACTATGAAGGTACACCAGCAATGCAAAGATTTTTTGACCCATATGCAACAACTGGATATGGTACAATGAATATGATTGAGGGTTTTGGTTTTGGGGGTTATTCACCAGCCGTATCATTTACTTTAATGCCTATATTTGAAGACTTATTAAGAGTACAAGCTATTGAAATGAATGATTCTATGCGAAAATCTGCATATAGTTTTTCATTAGTAAATAATAAAGTACGAATATTTCCAGACCCAACTGAAAGTAGTACTTTATATTTTGATTACATCAATACTTCAGATAGAGATAATCCTTTAACAACAGAATATAGTGGTTCTGCTAATGTTATTTCTGATTACTCAAATATACCATATGATAATATGGAATACAAGTTTATCAATGACGTTGGTAAACAATGGATTAGAAAATATGGTTTAGCTTTATGTAAGGAATTATTAGGTCTTATACGAAGTAAATATGGGACAATTCCTATACCAAACGCAGATACAACTTTAGATGGAGAAACGCTACGGTCAGAAGCAGCTGCTGAAAAAGAGCAACTTGTAACAGAACTTAGAGAAATGTTGGAACAAACAAGTAGAAAAGCGTTGTTAGAAGCTGATAAAGACGAAGCAGAATTCTTACAGGAGAAGTTAAATAAAATTCCATATCCAATATACATAGGATAATCAAATGGCAAGTCGTTACTATCCTCAAAAGGACATAGATACAATAAAAAAATTCAATCAAGAATTGATAGGTGATTTAAACGTTGGTAAAGATGGTATAATAAATCAGACCGTAGTAGTGTATAAAGTATCAGTATATGATACAGAAACTAATATGTATGGTGAATCAGCCGAAGGTAAAGTATATAAACCAGGAGTTCAACTTGCATGTTTAATTACTGCTGATGAACAAACTACAACAACTGATGAGTTTGGACCAGATTTACAACAAACAGGATTATTTTCTTTTTTTAGACAATCTTTAGTTGATATTAGTTATGTTATAGAAATTGGTGATATAATTGATTGGAATAGTGGATACTGGGAAGTTTCTTCTATAAATGAAAGTCAATTTGTTGGTGGACAGACAAGCAATAATCATTCCGTTGTATGTAATGCTTTCTTAGCAAGGATGGCACATTTAAATATTGAAAGAGTGAGAAGTATATAATGGCAAAAACTAAACCGTTACCACGAAAACAACGTGTTCTAAATAGAGGATATTTGTATTCAAGGTCCAAAGAAGATATGAAAACACCATCAGTAACTTTGATGGATATGGATAGTGCAATTATGTTTTATTTTGAAAATGTAATTAAACCATCTGTAAAAGATAACGGTGAAAATGTAAAAGTTCCAACTATGTATGCATCACCAGAACGATGGAAAGCAATAAAACGTGATGGTTTTATGCGAGACAAAAAAAGACAAGTTATCACACCAGTTATTGCATATCGTAGAACATCTATTGAAAAAGATGAGATGATTCCACAAGATAAATTAGATGCAAATAATCCACATTTATTTTATACTTTTGAAAAAAAGTTTACTCAAGAGAATAGATATGATAATATGTCTACACAAATTGGGTTATTACCTCAAAGAGAATATTATAATGTAGCTTTACCTGATTATGTAACATTAACTTATGATTTTATTATTTGGACTTCATATATAGAACAAATGAATAAAATTGTTGAAAGAATTACATATTCTGATGGAGCATATTGGGGAGACCCAGATAAGTTAAGATTTAGAAGTCGAGTTGATAGTTTTACAGATGCAACAGAAGTTAGTGATGTAGAACGATTAGTAAGGACTAATTTTTCAGTTACTTTAAGAGGTTATTTATTACCAGAAGGAAATTTTGACCATCGCTCAACCACTCAAAAGTTTTTATCACCGAAGAAAGTTATTTTTGGAGCCGAAGCAGACACAATAATAACTCAAACAACAGGTAGAACAGGAACATTTTTAGATGGGTTGGCGGATGAGGTAAAAAGTCTTGGTGGGGGAACAGAAATAGAAACATTGGGTGTATCAGTAAGTTATCCATTAACTTTTAATCAAGGTACAGGTATAACTCTTTCTAGTGATGGAGTTGAATTTGATGGAAGTAGTAGAGTAGACCAAACAATTTCAATAGGACAAGCCGTCGCGACTACAGATAATGTAACTTTTGCTCAAGTATCTGCAAGTTCTTTAGTATTAGATAGTACTACATATGATGGTGGAAGTATTACAGGTGATATTAATATTACTGGTTCAGTTACTACTACTGGAAATTTTAATGTAAATGGTAACGCTACTATAGCTGGTACTTTAACTGCACAAGAATATCATACAGAATTTGTTTCAGCGTCTATAATTTATTCAAGTGGTTCAACGAAGTTTGGTGATACTACAGACGATACACATCATTTTACTGGTAGTTTATTAATGACTGGTTCATTAGCTTTAAATGCTAGTGCAAATATGACAGAGATTTCAAATGATACTTCATTAACTGATAGTAGCGCTACTACTTTAGTTACAGAAAACGCAGTGAAAACTTATGTTGATGATAATTCAGTTACTCAACAAACTTATTTAAGAAAACAATATTTTAAAACAACCAGTTCAATTACAGTACCAGCAACTGCGAGTTTTACTGCAGTTACCGCTTCCGCACCAAGTGGTATGACTGCTACTTCAGAAAACGATTTTATATTTTTTATTAATAGTCAATATATGGAACATGATGCTCTTGAAATAGAACAAAGTGGGAGTGTACTTTTATTAAAAGTTGATAATGATAGTATAGGTTATGATTTAGAGTTAGATGATGAGGTATTGGCTATAGGTAAGTTTAATTCGTAGGAGATAAATTGTGGCTGATATTAGTTTTAAAGAACCGATAGTTTTCCAAGCAAATACTGGAGTTACAGTAAATTTATCTGGTACTGAATTATTTGGTAAACAAGCTAGAAGTGTTGACATTTCTATAGGTCAAGCAGTAGCAAAAACTTCAGATGTAGTTTTTAATCAACTTACAACTAGTCCAGTTATTATAGATAATGGAAATTTACGCTTAAATAGTAATACAATTACAGGTTCATTTACTCAAACGGGTAATCTTATAGTCTCAAGTAATTTTACAAATAATGGTAATTTAACAGTAGACGGTACATTAACAGCAGAAAAAATAGAAAGTGCACTTACACAATCAGTTACATTATTTGAAAGCGGTAGTACAGTTTTTGGAGATACTTTAGATGATAATCATTATATAACTGGTAGTATGTTGACAACAGGTTCGTTAACTTTAAATGCATATAAAATTACAGAAATATCAGACGATACTACATTAGCAGACAGTAGTACTACGGCAACAGTTACAGAAAATGCAATAGAAACTTATGCTACATTGAACACAAAAACTATAAATACTTATCAACGAAAAAGTTTTGCTCACACAGGAAGTTTTGTAAGTGTTAGTACAGCTAGTTTTAGTGCATTATCTGCATCGGCCCCCTCGGGTTATACTGGAACTACTGTAAATGATTTTATGTTTTTTCTTAATGGAGCAATTATGGAAAATGATTCTTTAAATATAGAGCAAAGTGGTTCTACTTTCCTGTTAAAAGTAAATAATAGTACATTAGGATATAATTTGGAAGTGGCAGATGAAATAGTTAGTTTTGGTAAATTTAATTCGTAGAATCTACTTTTCTTTTACTACTTATTGATATTTATTAATATGAGAAAGCGAACTTGGCCAGATAGAAAGAATAGGAAGTGTCCAGATTGTGGAAGAATAATTACATATACACGAAAAGATACTTTTGACAGAGCAGTAGGAAATAATACTGTATGTAAATCTTGTGCACAAATGGATAGAAAACTTACGGTGGATACTATTGAAAAAATGAAACAACCAAAGAGTAGAGTACACAAGAAAAATATTTCACAAGGAATGACTTTGTATTGGGAAGAGCGAAAAGAACAAACAATATTAAAACGTAAGGAAGCTGAATGGCGTTAATTAAGTTAAAACAATTAGATACTATTCTAACAGGGTCATTACAGGTTTCTGGTAGCGCTGGAGTTACGGGTTCTTTAAGTGTAACGTCTAATATAGAAGCTTCAGGAAATATAAGTGGTTCAGTAACTTCAACTGGTTCATTTGGATATTTGAATGTTGATGGTGATACAGTAATTGGTGGTAATTTAACTATTGGAGATGCAGATACGGACTCTGTTAGTATAACAGCAGATTTGACTTCTAATCTTATACCAAACACAGATATTACATATGATTTAGGAACTACAGCAAAACAATGGAAAGATTTATATGTAGGGCGAGCATTAGTTGGTCAAACTGGTAGTTTACACGCAAGTTCTTCTCTTACTGTATTAATGGACGGAAAAGCGGGAATGATGTTACCCTCGGCTTCAAGCGATCCGTCTAATCTAAGTACTTCTGAAAAGGGTATGATGTATTATAATACAACTGATGGTCTGTTAAAACTCTTTGATGGTTCTGCGTGGATACCTGCAGGTGATATCAATACTAAAAATACTCACCTTACAATGTCAGCAGATATTAATGCTGATGGAGATAATAGTACTATAATTTTTAGAATAGATGGTGAAACAGACGATAAAGTAAAATTAAGATTAAAATCTGATAATGTACATGAAATCACAGGAAGCGTTAACCTCTCCGGTTCAATTACTGCTACAAGTGCACCGACAAGCTCTACAACTATAACAGCAAACAATATTACTAATGGTTATCCAACATCTAATTTGTGGGGTAGTAATTTAGAAGGTAGTTATTTTAATAATTTTGATAATACATCACACGTTTCTGAAATTTTAAGATTTATGTCTGGTGTATTAAGTCATTCTTTAGATGTTGCAGATGCGGCACCAAATACTAAAAATTTTAATAGTGTAGATACAAATGAAACTAGTTTAGGTGGTACAGATAGTGTAGATGGATATTTACCACAAAGTTACGATAGTTCAAATGCAACTATGAAATATTTAGTTACTAAGAATTGGGTGACAGAAGGCGGAACTATTTTCAGTGGTATTTCAGCGTATCATGATAATGGTAATTCTTATTATATAGATTTTGATTCTAATTCAGGAGGTTCAAGTGGTGTTAGTTCATCTGCAGATAGTGAATTATTTGGTTTAGGTGGATTAACAAGTGGTGGAGCTACACAATTTGATGTTAGGGTAGTGGCAACACAATCATTTAGTGATACGGGGAGTGTGGCAAACCCATCATCATCAAATACATACACAACACAATCTTTTAAAGATTTATCAATAAGTTCTTTTGGTTCATCAAACGGATTGACTTTAACAAAATTAGTTACATCACAACCAGCAGTTATTCCATCAGCATATCAAGATGGTAAATTTGCAGATGTAGGTGGTACTTCAATGTCAGGCACACTTACTCGTAAATATCATGCATCTGAAACAAGTTTTACAAGTGTTTCATCAAGTGGATATTATAATTTTCATGGATTGAGTGTTGGTATAAAAACTGGTTCACAAGCAGATTATGTGTATAAATCTGGAACTACAACAAATAATTTTTGGGCACCAATTGATCAAATAGAAAGTGATATAGGAACTAATAGTTTATCAATATCACAAGTAACACAAAGTTATTTAACTGCAACAAGTAGAAGTTTAAGTGGTGTACCTTACTTGATTGGAGCCACATATCATATAAGTGCTTCAGTTCGTGGGTTATTTGACCCAATGTATGCAGCATCAACAACATTAGTAGATGACAATATAGGTTCAGTTGGTGTCGGGTCAGTTACAGCAACAGCTGGAGTAGATGGTGTAAGTACAAGTGGCGGTACAATACAAACAGCAGCTGCAGTTTGGTCATCAGATAGTGGTTCAGTTAGAGCAACAAGTGCAGTTCCAACAAGAAGAGATGTTGTGAGATTTAACGCTACATATACCTTGAGCGGAACTACTGGAGAAAACATAAATCAATCTGGAGTTAGTGATTCTACATTTACAGTTGGTGTACGAGGAAGAAATAGAGCATCAAGCCGTTCTACATTAGCAACATATACTTTTTATTATCATACAGGTAGTTCTTTTGGACAACCAAGTTCAAGTGGTTCAATGGCAGTTTATCAGAGAGCTCAAGGTTATGATGGTGGATCATTGACAGGAACAAGTGAAGCATTTACTGGTGAGAGTTATAGAATAAAATTAAATAATAATGTATTAGGATTTAATGGTGATGCGTTTACTACTACTTATACTGTAGATAGAAGCACAGCAAATCGTGTTATAGGTGAACATGATTTACAAGTAAAGCCAGGATTTTTAGTAAACCCAAGTGGTAGTTATAGTTATTGGTTTTCAGGTCATGGAAGTGGTTCATATAAATATTATATTAGAAGATTTCAAACAAGTGGAACAAAAACATCTATGACTATAGATACTGGCGCAACTTTAGTTAACTGGGACGCGACCACAGATAATTCTGTCGCAGCTGCCTTACTATTTAAAAGTTCTGCAAGTGGTAGTGGCGCAAATAGTGAATTATCAACAGCGAGAATATATGACCCTTCAGAATTGACAAGTAATGTAATTTCAAGTAATATATCTAGAGATTATTTTAAAAATCCATTCAACGAAACATTAAATTTATATGGAAATACTGGTGGAAGTAAATCAACTACTACATATACTCTTCCAATAAGAAATGCAGATGGAATGTATTTAGATAGTAATGATAATGAGTTGTACGTGATACTTAGATATAGAGGGAATCCAACTCCAGTAACAGGTATAACATTAACTTTTAGTTAGAGATAAAAATGGGATTTATAGATAAAACAAAGAAAGCAATTAGATTAATAGTATCAAGGAGATATACTCATAATACTTTAACTGATGCTCAAGAAGCATTTACAAGTACATTTGATATCAACGCGTCTGAAATTTATGCAGACCAAAATTTAATCCCTTCAAGCTCTTTACCATTTAGTGGTAGTTCTCAAAAAGGAACAACTTATTCTGTAGGGGGGAATTCTGTATTAAAATATTGGTATAGACATAAATTGACTAAATCAAATGTTAATAATGAAGTTTGGTTCTTTTTAAACCCAACTGGAAGTGATGATGGAGTTGGTGCTCAGTTAATTAATGATAATCAACAAACAAATTTTATTTCACCGAAATATTCTGTAGCTTCATTAGCAACTTCTACAGTAGAAGATGCTACTCCAGGGTATTTGTCAGCTTTATTTTTATCATCAACTGTTAGTTCAAGTGCACAAACAAGCTCTTTAAGTTCAGATGATATAGTTTCTACAAATAATTACTCATTTGATTATAAAACAGGAGTAGTACAATTTAGTAGTAGTGCATATGATCCAACTGATTCACAATATGTCTTTATGTCAGTTAATCAATATGCAGGAACAACTTTAGATATAAAACTTGGTACAACTACACCATTTGATAAAACCGGTTCTTATTTTTCTACAGGAGATGATTTAAAAATAACCGGTTCATTAGATATTTCAGGTTCATTAACTATTAGAGGACAAACTCTTATGGATAGTTTAGCTAGTGGGTCTGATACTTTAATTATAAGTGGTGCAATGAGAGTAGCACAACAAACAGCAACTAATGCAATAGCAAGTGCATCTATTACTATTGATGGTTTAGGAACTTTTGCTACAACAAATGCTGCCGGTATTATAGATTTAGGTGATGGATTTAATTAAAATATGTTTAGTAGATATTTATAGTAGAACAATAGTGTTC
>CALBXV010000137.1 GCA_937890045.1 uncultured archaeon | reverse complement strand
ATTCTACTTCGGGGGTTTCTATTGATGCTGGAGCAGCATCTAATCTTACAACTTCTGCAGGAGCATTGACTCTCACTTCAGCGGCAGCAGCTACTTGGAGTACATCAGCGGGAGCTTTAGTTATAGATGGTGCTGGTGGTCTTACTCTGGACTCTGACGGTACTGATGCAGTCAATCTTGGTACTGAGGCTGTAGCAAAGACTATTACTATTGGTAATGCTGCATCAACAAAGGTTGATATTAATGCATTGGCACTCGATTTTGATTCAGCAGCCGCAACAGACATTCTGGCCGCTTCAACTTTAAGTGCTAAAGGTGCAACTGGAGCATCATTTGGTGATGATACAGGAACTTGGGAATTTGATGGTAGTGGAGCAGTTTCTGAAACAGGAATGACAACTATTTCAATGACACCATCAAGTACCTTTGATATAGACGCAGGTGGAGCAGTTACTATTGATGGTACTGCTATTACGATAGGTGCTGACGATAGTGGAGTAGCAATTTCTATTGGACATTCAACTTCAGAAACTACAATCAATGATAATTTAACAGTAACAGGTAATTTTACTGCAAATGGGGTCACTACATTTGTTTCGAGTAGTCAATTAGATATTGGCGATAATATTATTCACGTTAATGCTGTAAGTCCAGTTAGATATGGTGGTATTCACGTAAGAGATATTATTAGTACAGCAAATACTGGATCTTTAGTTTGGGATGGTACAAATGATTATTGGGTAGCTGGACAATCTGGATCTGAATATAGAGTTCCATTACAAGATACAACTACTGATTTAACAGATAATAAAATAGTAATAGCACAAGGTAATGGTAGAATTGAATCTTCAGCAAATATTACTGATGATGGTTCTACGGTAGATTTTAATGATGTTGATTTAACATCACTTGATAAATTAGAAGGTGTAGATGCCAACACCTATGTAGATATTGGTGGTTCTGGATTAATTGTAACTAAGGGTACAATACAACCATCAGCACATGGTGGAAATGATTTAGGTGCAACAGCTACAAGATATGCAAATTTATGGTTAAGTGCTAACGCAGATGTAGATGGTTACTTAACTGTAGCTGGAGCAATTACTGCTAGTGGACATATAAGTGCAAGTGGAACAGTTTCAGCATCTAAATTTATAGTAGGTACAGATGCTGGTGGAGCTGGAATAAGAGTTGGAGCATCCGCTGAAAACGAAATAGATTCTGACGGCACAGTTATAGTTGATGGTGCTACTGGAATTACACTCCAAGAAGGTGGTACAGCAGTAATGGCTATTGATACTAACAGAGATGTACTATTTAGTCAAACTGGTGGTTCAAGTGGTGATGCTGATGTAGAAATTGATGGGTATTTACAGGTTGATGGAACTGCAGAGTTTAATGGTACAGTAGATATTGACGGAACAGTTGATGTTGATAATGATACATTTTCAGTTGATTCGAGTGGAGCTATTTCACTTGATGCAGGTGCTACTTCTAATCTTACAACATCCGCAGGCGATATTGATATAAATGCAGCTGCTAATTTAGATTTAGATGGTGCAACTGTTGATATTGATTCTGCTGGTGCTTTATCATTACAAGGTGGAGCAGCGTCTGATTTAACTACAGGTGCTGGTGCTATAACAGTTGATGGTAAAGTTGGAATATCTCTAAAAGAAGATGGTACAGATGTAATTGCTATTGATACTAATAGAGATGTATTATTCAGTCAAACTGGCGGTTCAACTTCTGATCCTGATGTAGAAATAGATGGTTATCTACGAGTAGATGGTACAGCCGAGTTTGATGGTGCTGTTGATATGGATTCTACATTGGATGTTGAAGGATTAGCAGATTTTCAAGCTCGTGTAGATGCGCAAGCAAGTTTACAGGTAACTGGTTCATTATATGTATCAGCAGGTGGTTCAGTTGAAGCAACAGGTTCGGCAGGAAATGGTAGTTTTGTAGCATTTAAAAATGAAAGTAATGACCAATTTGGATATTTAACATCCAGTATAACTACTACAGAAACAAGTGGAATAGTAGGATACAGTACTAATGGAACATTGACAGTTTCTTCAGTAGTTGATGGGGGAACTTTCTAAAAGATTTTTTAAGGGTATATACCCTGTAACATAGTAACAATATATATTGTTGGAGATAAAGCCATATGGCACAAACTGTAAAACTTAAAAGGAGCGCTGCTTCTGGCAAAGTTCCTGATACAGATAGTTTAGAATTAGGTGAAATTGCTATTAACACAAATGATGGCAAGATTTACTTTGAAAAAAATGATGGTTCTGCTACCGTACAATCTATTCTTACTACAAATACAACTTTACCAATAACTGGATCTTTACAAATGAGTGGTAGTACTACTTATGTTGTAGGAGTTACTGGAAGTATAAACACTTCTGGTGATGGAAGAGTTTATGAACAGGGAAATTCAGTTATTGATCATGCAACAGCAATGAGTATAGTTTTTGGAGGATAATAATGGCTAATACATTTAAAAGCGCAGCAACAGGTTCAACAACAACACTTCAACCAACATATACTTGCCCAGCAGCCACAACTGCTATAGTTCACGCAGTATATTTAAGTAATATTGATGGTACAAATGACGCTACGATTGATATTGCAATTAGTGGGAGTGCTAATTTTGATAGAAGGCGGTATCTGTTAAAAACAGTAAATGTACCTGCTGATTCTACAGTAGTAATTGAAAAACCAATCAATTTAGGTGCTGGAGATAAATTAGAAACACAAGCTTCTGCTAATGATGATATAGATGTTTTTGCAAGTATATTAGAAATAACATAAGGTAAATTTAATGGGTGATTCTTTTACAAGATTCGGTAAAAATATCCTGAATCACGGACTTGAAGTTCGTCGAGGAAACATAAGTGGTTCTGCAACTTCAACTGGTTCATTTGGAAAAATTGAAGCTACAAACTTTAGTGGAGATGGGAGTTCGTTAACAGGAATTGATATTCCTTCTGGAGCAGCATTAAGTGCTTCATTTA
>CALBXV010000136.1 GCA_937890045.1 uncultured archaeon | reverse complement strand
AATTAAACAGCGCCGTATCAGATTGGCATAAGGCAGAAAAATGATTAAATTAAAAGATATATTAGATGAAGCAAGTGTAGCTTCTGATTCTCCTGGCACTAAGGGATATTCAGGATTTTTACCTTCAGAACTTTGGAATAGATATAAAAGAGAATTAAGTGATTCTGTAAAAAGCTCAACTGGGTATTCTATAGTAGGTTTAGATGAAATACCACCAGATACGATAAAGAAAACTGATAATCCAATAAATAAAACGGGTGTTAGTGATAAAGATGTTTCTGAAAATAAGGAGTTTAAATTGATTGAACTAAAAAAAATAATAGAAGATATAAATATACCAGTAAAAGTTGGTGACACAATTCTTGTAGGAAAATTTAAAAATAAAAAAATGGTTGTAAAGGATATTGGAACAGACGATCACGGAATGCCAACCATCAATGGAAGAAAAGCTACTACATTTAGAATATTTAGAGATCAATCAAGTCATGAAGATGTTACTATTGATGAAGATGTGATTGAAATTGATGGTGTGAAATATGCACCTATTGATTCTTAGGAAGTATAAGTAAAATAGTGGTCAGACTCACTTTTCTTTTACTATTCTCTGATATTTATAGTTGATATGAGAAAACGCCACTGGCCAGACCGCAAAAATAGAAGGTGTCCCGATTGTAGTAAAATGATCACATATACAAGAAAGGACTCTTTTGACCGAGCGGTAGGAAATAACAGTGTTTGTAAATCTTGTGCACAGATGGATAGAAAACTCACTATGGAAACCATAGAGAAAATGAGAAAACCTAAAACTGTAGAGCACAAAACAAATATTTCTAAGTCAATGACGTTGTATTGGGAACGAAAACATAAAGAGATGAGAAGTGGCCAGATTACACAGTAGACAATTTCAACCAGAATTTACAGGATCTTTTACAATTTCAGGATCCTTTGATGTAACTGGTCCTATAACTGCTTCTCAGGGACTAGCACTTACTTCTACTTCTAATGTAAGTGGAAGTTCAGTATCTACAGGTTCATTTGGTAATGTATATGTTGCAGGAATGACTGTACCGTCAGTTTTAGAACTTTCTTCAAGTTTAGCTTCAAGACTAACTACTGAAGAAGGTGAAGCAGAGGGCACAGTTGTAAGTTCGTCTGCACAGATTGCAAGTGATATTAGTGGTTCATTTACAGTAGCTAGTTCTTCGTTTTCTACTAGAGTTACAACTGCCGAGTCTGAACTTGGAAACACACTTATTAGTGGGTCAGCACAGATTGCAAGTGATATTACCGGATCATTTACTTTACTGTCATCAAGTTTAGCTTCAAGATTAGCATCTGAAGAAGGAGAATCAGTTGGTATATTTGTTCAAACTGGATCTTTATTTGCTGGAAGCAGCGATATACAAATAACTGGTAGTTTAAATGTATCAAGTTCAATAACAGCTACAAATGCAACAACAAGTTCTACAGCAATTTATACAAGTAATATTCAAAATGGTTATCCTACATCAAATGAATGGGGATCTGGTTTAGGTGGTTCTTATTTCAATAATTTTGATAATACAACTCATGTTTCTGAAATTTTAAGATTTATGTCTGGAGTAATGAGTCATTCTATTGATGTTTCAGATGCTGCAGTAAACGCCAAAACATATGGAAGTATAGATACTAATGAAAATAGTTTAGGAAGTACTGATTCTTTAGACGGATATTTACCACAAAGTTATGATTCTTCAAATGCAACGATGAAGTATTTGGTTACTAAACAATGGGTGGAAGCAGGGGCAACCGTTTTTAATGGTATTTCAGTATATCATGATGATGGCCCAACTTATTATGTAGATTTTGATTCTAATTCAACTGGCACTGGAACTGTAAGTTCATCTGCTGACAGTGAATTATTTGGTTTAGGTGGTTTATCGAGTGGTGGAGCAACAGCTTTCAAAGTTAGAGTAGTGGCAACACAATCTTTTAGTGATACAGGAAGTGTATCTACACCAAGTGCTACTTCAAACACATTTACCACACAATCTAGATTAGATTTAACAACAAGTGCTTTTGGAACAACAAATGGATTAACTTTAGCAAAAATTGATACTTCACAGCCGGCAGTTATACCTGCAGCATATCAAGACGGCAAGTTTGCAGATGTTGGTGGAACATCTTTAAGTGGTTCTTTGTCAAGGAAGTATGGAGCTACAGCAACTGATTTTACGAGTGTTTCAGCTAGTGGCTATTATAACTTTCATGATTTAGCGGTCGGTATTATGACAGGTTCACAAACAGTTTATACATATCAAGATGGAACTGATAAAAATAATTTTTGGGCACCGATTGATCAAATAGATTCAGATGTTGGAACTAATAGTTTAGGTATAGCTCAAGTAACACAGAGTTATTTGACTGCCACAAGTAGAAGTTTAAGTGGAGTCCCATATTTAAGTGGTTCTACTTACCATATAAGTGCTTCAATTCGTGGATTATTTAATCCAATGTATGTAGCATCAACAACGATAGTAGATGATACTATAGGTTCAGTTGGTGTTGGGTCGGTAGCTACGTCTGGAGTATATGATGTAAGTACAAGTGGTGGAACAATACAAACAGCAAATGCAGTTTGGGCATCTGATAGTGGTTCGGTTAGAGCAACATCTACAGTTCCATATAGACAAGACGTTGTAAGATTTAATGCTAAATATACTTTTAGCGGAACTACTGGAGAAAATATAGATCAATCGGGGGTGAGTGATTCAACATTTACAGTTAAACCGAGAGCTAGAAACAGAAAGAATTCACGTTCTAATTTAGCAACTTATACATTTTTCTATCATACTGCAAGTTCATTTGAACAGCCGGCTACAAGTGGTTCGATGGCTGTTTATCAAAGATATCAAGGATATGATGGTGGGGCTTTGACAGGGACAAGTGAAGCATTCACAGGTGAAAGTTTTAGAATACAATTGAATAATAATGTATTGGGATTTAACGGAGATGCTTTTACTACAACATATAGTACAACGAGGGCTGTTGCAAGTCGTATTATAGGTGAACATGATTTACAAGTTAAACCAGGATATTTAGTAAATCCAAGTGGTAGTTATAGATATTGGTATGCAGAAGGATATGGAACTGGTTCATACAAATATTATATACGAAGATTTCAGACAAGTGGAACAAAAACATCTATGACAATAGATGCTGGTGCAACATTAGTTAATTGGAAAGCCACAACTAACGATTCGGTGGCAGCAGCGTTACTTTTCAAGAGTTCTGCAAGTGGAAGTGGGACAAATAGTGAATTATCAGTAGCAAGGATATATGATCCTTCAGAGTTAACAAGTAATTTAATTTCAAGTAGTGTAGCACATCAAGCAGATTTTCATTTAAACCCGTTTTCAGATGCATTAAGTTTATATGGAAATACGGGCGGAAGTAAGAGTAGCACAGAATATACAGTTCCAATAAGAAATGCAGATGGAATATATTTAGATAGTAACGACAATGAATTATATGTAATACTTAGATATAAGAGAGATCCATCTCCTGTAACTTCAATTACATTAACTTTTAGTTAGGGATAAGAAATGGCAAAAATAGATTCAGGATCAAAATCAAGTAGATTATTAGCGTCTCGTAGATATACTCACGATACACTTACGACTGCCCAAGAGTCATTTACTAATGTTCTTGATTTACAGTCATCTGAAATTTATACTCAAGCTCATTTAATTCCTACTTCTAGTTTATCTCATAGTGGAAGTACTCAATTTGGAGCGGTATATTCAACTGGAGGACAGAATGTAACAAAATATTGGTATAGACATAAATTAACACCATCGAATGTAAATAATGAAACTTGGTTTTTTATAAATCCAACAGGTAGTGATGATGGAGTTGGCGCACAGTTAATAAATGATAATCAACAAATAAATTTTGTATCACCGAAATATTCTGTAGCAGCATTGGCTACATCTACAGTAGAAGATGCAACTCCTGGATATTTAGCAGTAGTATATAAATCATCTGATGTAAGTCAAAGTTTTCAATCGCAATCATTGAGTAGTGGTGATATAGTTTCCACTAATGATTATCAGTTTGATTATAAGACAGGAGTAGTTCAGTTTATTAATTCTTCATCAGCCCCACCTGATGCTGAATATGTTTATATGTCAGCTTATCAGTATATTGGTACAACATTGGCGACAGGACTTGATATTAGTGGAAATGTTAGTGGTTCATCAGCTTCAACTGGATCGTTTGGAAGAGTAGAAGCAACTGCTATAACTGTAAGTAATGATTTAACTGTAACAGACGATTTATTTGTTGATGATTTTGCACGAATAGATGCTTTACGTGTGGGAACAACTTCAACTGATCCAGGCGACGGACATGCTTATATTGAAGGTAATCTCACAGTCGCAGGAACATTAACTTCACAAGAGTTTCATACAGAAGTTACTTCGGGGTCTATACTATTTACAAGTGGGTCAACTATATTTGGAGACTCAATAGATGATACGCATGAAATTACTGGTTCTACTACGATTTCTGGTTCATTAACGGTACAGAGTAATGTATCAGGTTCAGCAGTTTCAACTGGTTCATTTGGTAGAGTAGCCGCTTCTACTGTTGAAGGCACGTTAGTAACTGCTGCACAAACTAATGTTACTTCAGTTGGAACAGTAGGCACAGGAGTATGGAATTCTACATTCGGAAGTACTTCTAATAGTATAATTAGTGGTTCATTTACGGCAGCATCAAGTTCAATTGACACTAGAATTGAAGGAATTGCAGATCCAATTGCTATGGCTATAGCATTGGGAGGATAATAGGAGAATAATATGGCTTCAAATTTTAAAAATTATGGTGTAGTTTCTGGTTCAGTAACAACTGGAAGTGTATCGTTGGTTACGGCACCAGCATCAACAACAAGTGTTATTCACGCGGTTTATATTACAAACACATCACCAATAAGTGAGAATGTGACGGTAGATTTATTCGTTTCGGCTTCAGGAACAAATACTGGATTATTTCATGTGGCAAAGAATTTATCAGTTCCAAACGAAAGTACAGTTGTTTTTGAGAAGCCGGTTAATTTAGAGGCTGGAGATAAATTATATTTTAAATCTTCACAGTCGCAGTCTCTTGAACCTTTTGCAAGTGTATTGGAGATTACATAATGGCAGATATAGGATATCTTGGTAAAAATATATTTCGGCATGATGTTGAAGTTAAGGATCCAGCACAGGTAACTGGGTCTAATTTTTTAATAACTGGAAACTTAACACTTGGGAGCACGGTATTTTCAGACAGCAGTGGAGAATTAACTGTAACTGGTTCAAAATTTTTATTTAAAGCAACCACTACAACTAAAGATAAATTGTTGCTACGAGATAATAGTGATAATATGGTATTACAAATAACATCGGATAAAGCATTAGTATTACCAAAATTGAGTTCAGCCCCAACAGCAGTGACTGGCGGTATTTATTATAAGGACACTGACGAGTTTTTTATGGGGGTAGATAGTTAGTAAAAGAAGAATAGTGGTAAAATTACAACTTATGATATTTATGTTTAGTAAGTATCCATCAATAGGAGACAGATAATGGCAACTTGGAAAAAAGTAATTGTTTCGGGAAGTAAAGCTGATTTAAATGAAGTTACGGCTTCAACTGCAAATATTACTACAGCAACAATTGGCACAGCAACTATTTCAGCTGGCACAGTAACAGGAATTACAGACATTGTAGTTGCTGATGGTGGAACTGGAGCAAGTACATTTACAGATGGTGGAGTACTATTAGGAAGTGCTACAGACCCAATCACAGCAATGGCAGTTCTTGGTGATAGTGAAATGATTGTTGGAGATGGAAGTGGGGATCCAGTAGCGGAAAGTGGAGCTACATTAAGAACAAGTATTGGAGTTGGGACGGGAGATTCACCAACATTTACTGGATTAACATTAAGTGGGGATTTGACAGTCCAGGGAGCTGATATTGATTTAACGAATGCTGCAACTGATATAGATTTAGTAGATAATAATGCATCTGCTCTTAGTTTTGATGCTTCAGGAAAAACTGGTATTTTAGAAATTGTTTCCACAGATAATGCTGAACAGGTTAAGATGAGTGGAGCATTAGAAGTAATAGGTAATGTAAGTGGTTCTGCTACTTCAACAGGTTCATTTGGTAATTTATATATTGATGATGATGCTCTCATAAAAGATAGAATATATTTTAATGATTTTGGGGGAGAATACATTAGTGGTGATGGCACTGATCTAAACTTAACATCAGGAGCTGATATTAATATTCCAGCTGATATAGGTTTAACCTTTGGAAA
>CALBXV010000135.1 GCA_937890045.1 uncultured archaeon | reverse complement strand
ATTAGATTATATTTATCATAATAGCGTTGATGATTGGAAAACCAATATCATTACTCCTATTAAAGAAAAATATCCAAAGAGGTAATTAATACCGTAGTATAAGTGAATTTATGTTAGGTTTATCAGCATTCGCAGAGACAACTTTTGGAGCTACGGCCCTAGTTGATCTTGATGTTACAGTTACTGTTACAGGGAGTGGAGTTACCATTTCTCAGGGAACCTGTACTTATACCCTCAGTGCGACGGTGTCCCCTGATGGCAGCGGCATAACAATTTCTTCTGGCGCAGGTGATGTGAATGTGATAACATGGAATGCAATTGATCCAGATGCAAGTCAAACATGGACCAATATAGACCCATTATAGGAGAATTATGGCATCAACATATACGACAAATTTACAATTAGAAAAAGTAACCACAGGCGAAAAAGCTGGGTTATGGGGAACCATTACTAACACCAATTTAGAAATCTTAGAACAGGCATCCAGTGGCTATTTAGCAGTGGACGTAGCTTCAGGCGACGTCACCTTGGACCTTAATGATGGATCAACTTCTAATGGTAAGAATTTATTTTTTAAACTAACAGGAACCCTGGCTGGCAATCGACAATTTATTATGCCTGCTACGGCGGAAAGAATTTATATTGTTAAGGATGCAACTACACGATCTTCAAGCAATTATACTTTAACCGTTAAGACGGCTTCAGGTACAGGTTATACAATGCCTGTAGCTACAACCGCTTTACTTTATTCTGACGGAACGAATACGGCTTTAGGCATGCTTCAAAAAAGTTATGTTACTCATACGGCGGCGTATACTGCTGTTGCTGGTGATCAAATCTTTTGCGATACTAAAACAACGAATGCGTTTACCGTGACTCTTCCTGCAGGGGCCGTTAATGATGAAATAACACTCATAGATAGTCAAAATTATTTTGGTTCAAACAATCTAACTATTGATTCTAATGGATCAGAAAAAATTAATAGTTCAGCAAGCAACTTAGTTTTAAGTACTAACGGTCAAGCTATTACTTTGGTATATGCCAATGCAACAGTAGGCTGGATATACAAAACCAATAGTGCATCCTAGGAGCTAGACACATGGCTCTTGTAGATTTTAAACTACTTCCTGGAATTGATAAACAGCAAACTCAAGTGGGCGCTGATAGGCGCTGGGTGGATTCTGATAATGTCAGATTTCGATATGGTCTTCCTGAAAAAGTGGGAGGATGGTCTTCTTTACTTACCGATACGATTGTGGGTGTAGCGCGAGCTCAACACGCATTCGTTGATCTAGATGGTAATCGATACGTGGCCATCGGAACGGATAAATTTTTACTTATTTATTTCGAAGGAACACTTTACGATATTACTCCAATTGCAGCGAGTACTTTTGGAAGTTCTACGTTAGCAACGGATAGTACTACTGTTAAAACATGTACCATTACAACAACTTCTGCTCATAGTTTATTAGCAGGGGATATTATACAATTAGATGCAGTCACTTTACCTGGAGGTACAGGTTTAACCGATGCTCAATTTGAAGATAAACTTTTTCAAGTTTTAACGGTACCCACGAGTACCACTTTTACGATTAATTCATCAGCTCAAGCAAGTTCTGTTGTATCAACAGGAGGAACCATGACGGTCAAACCTTATCAAAGTGTAGGCCCTGCCGCTCAAACCTATGGCTATGGTTTTGGTGTTGGAAATTTTGGTGGAACCGTTTCAGGAGCAGCCACTACTGATTTAGATGGAACTTTAGCTGATGACACTTCAGGAACAACAGGATCTACGATTGCTGTAACCTCTGCCACTGGTTTTCCAGCAGGTGGAGGAACGATTATTGTTAGTGATACTCCAGCAGTGGATGGAGAATTAATTGATTACACCGCTGTTTCTACAAATAATTTAACAGTCATTACTAGATCCGTTGACGGCTCAGATCGATCATCCCATGCTGATGAAACGGTCGTTACGGATGCTACAGATTATACAGGCTGGGGGTCGGCAGTTGAAGCTTCAACGGTTTCTTTAGAACCAGGACTCTGGTCTCTTGATAATTTTGGTGATGTTTTACTGGCAACGATTGCCAATGGAAAAACTTATACTTGGGATTCAAGTATTGCAGCACGATTCACGACCCGTGCATCAACGACCACAACTGATTATCTAACGAGTTCGGCTCCAACCGCTTCTCGTATGATGATGATGTCTCCAGTTACGAGGCACTTAGTTTTACTTGGAACGGAAACAACGATTGGTACAGCAGCGACACAAGATGATATGTTCGTACGGTTCTCGGACCAAGAAACAATTAACACGTTTGCACCGACCGCGACTAACAGTGCAGGCAGTCAAAGACTTCAAGACGGCACCAAAATTATGGGAGCCATTAAAGCCAAAGATAATATTTTAGTTTTTACAGATACCGCGCTTTATACCATGAAGCATGTAGGTACCCCTTTTACATTCGGATTTGAACAGGTCGGAACGAACTGTGGTTTGATTGGACAGAATGCGGTTGTAGAAATTGACGGCGTAGCCTATTGGATGAGCTCCAAAGGTTTCTTCATGTTTGACGGTACGGTTAAATCTTTAACGTGTACGATCGAAGATTATGTTTACGATGATATTGATACAACTAAAGGCCAACAGATCTGTGCAGCCATCAATAATCTATTTACCGAAGTAGTTTGGTACTATCCAACTTCAGGAGCCAGTTACAATGACCGTTATGCGGTCTATAATTATGGGGAATCATTAGGCGGCAAAATTCCAGGAGGCGTCTGGTATCCAGGCACTCAAGCAAGAACTTCATGGATGACGGCTAAAATTTATCCGAATCCTCATGCAACTAAATTTGATTCTTCAGCTACGGGAACTTTTCCTAGTGTGATTGGGGAGACAGGTTTGGGACAAACCGTTTATTATGAACAGGAAGTCGGAACGAATCAGACGAATCCTGATGGATCTTCTACTGCGATTGCAGGAACTCTGGAGTCCTATGATTTTGATTTAGAAGTCGGAGGAGCAGGGCAACACTATTTATCGATCAGTCGGTTCTTACCTGACTTTAAAACATTATCAGGAAGCGCAACAGTGACTTTAAAACTGAAACGCTTTCCTTCAAGTACAGCAACGACGAGCACTTACAGTCCTTTTACCGTGACTTCTTCTTCAACTCAGTTTAATACTAGAGCACGAGGAAGATTTGCAAGCGTGGCCATTGCCAATGCTGCGGTCAATGACAACTGGAGATTTGGAACTATGAGACTGGATGTTAAACCAGACGGGATGAGATAATGGCCAAGATAGTTGTTAAAGTACCTGAACCAAAAGAGGAGTATGACTTCTCTAACCAGAAACAAATTTCAAGAGCGATCAGTGCAATTATAGAACAATTGAACTCAACGTTTTTACAACAACAAAAAGAGGACCAGGAACGATTTACCTGGTATTTATCTTAATGGCTAATGTTTATAAAGTTACACCTATATTAATTGATGTAGCAACAGCTAATCAGGATGTCTATGAAGTTCCTGCAGCGACTACTTCTATTATCCGCTCTATTTCTGTCTATAATACTGACGCCAGCACCATGAATGTGACACTTTCAGTCTATGATACCAGCGCTACCACTCGATATGTCTATGATTATAAGGCAGCTTTAGCAGCAACCACCAAATTCGAATTTTTAAATTCCAGTAATTCCACCCTTTTAGTTTTAGAAGAAGCGGATAAACTCCAAGTGACCTGCGAAACAACGGGAGGCTTAAACTTAATTGTATCGGCCTTGGAGATAAGTAGATAATGTCTTTTAAAGAAAAAGGATTAGTAACCGTTAAAACTGTGGATGGTAAGCTTCAAGAAGAAGTGGAAAGTGAAACGATTATTACACTTACCAACAAGATAACAGGAAAAGAGTATGGATCCGATGCTGAAGCAGATGCCGATGTTAAAAATCCTAGTACTCCAACCAAAAAAGAGGACTTAAGAAGGGACGTTTTGATAGATATTAAAAAAATGCCAGCACTATTATCAAAGTCTAACCTTGTAAATGCTTAAGTTTTTGTATAAAAGTATAAACTCAGGTGAAATCCCTGCCTTTAACAAATAATCATTTAAGAGATATGAACACATAATGCCATTTAAATCAGAAGCACAACGTAAATACTTATGGGCCAACGAGCCAGGAATTGCTCGTGATTGGACCAAGACCTATGGAAGTAAACCCGTAGGTAAAAAGAAATCTAAGAAAAAGGGGAAGAAAAAATAATGGCAAGAGATTTTAGAGGAGATTGGGACCCACAAAATACAACAGAATGGCAAGGAACTCCAACCCCTGATTGGGCTAGTAGTGGTAATGTAGATACTGGAGGTGGAAATAATCAATGGACCCCTGCTCAAAAAGAAATGTGGAAAAGGGCTGAGGAGAAAAAGCCCAGTATTGTAGATAGCGGTTTATCCTATTTAAAGAATAAACAAA
>CALBXV010000134.1 GCA_937890045.1 uncultured archaeon | reverse complement strand
AAAATGGAAAGAAATATAGCGGAGTTCTATCTTCACACAACGGATATACGAGGTAAAGAAGATTATTTTGTAGAAGATTACGAACCACCATTACATAATTTTACAGATATAGATACAGACAAATCAATAGAGGAGTGTGTAGATGAAATACTCGATGTTTATCGGCAGATGGCAACCGTGGCATAAAGGACATCAATGGTTAATTGACCAGAAATTAAAAGATGGTAAAAATGTTTTAATTTGTATTCGGGATGTAATACCTGATAAAAATAATCCATATACTTGTGAAGAAGTTTATGATAATTTACATAAAGACCAACTTTTAAAAGAATTTATTAAATTAAATTTGGTTAAGGTAATTATTATACCAGATATAGAAAGTGTTAATTATGGCCGTGATGTTGGTTATGAGATAATAGAACACAAACCTCCTGAAGAGATAAAAATAATTTCAGGTACAAAGATTAGAAAGGAGAAAAAATGAACCAACCAAACTTAAATTGGTTTTACTTTCATATAGTATTGGCACTAATAATAATAGTTAAAGACTATAATGGAACATTAGAGGAATCATTAAATAACTTTGAAAAGAAGATTGGGTTATATACACCACCCGATACTATTGATTCAACACCACCATATTATATACCACCGATTGAAGAAGATAAAAATGAAAATTGATGTATTAGATAAAGGTTATATTGAGGTTGTAGATTCTCTCGGTGATGACTTAACACCAGTTAATGCGGCCAGAGTATCATTTGGTAAGAGAAAAGATATTGTAGATAGTTAAATGTAAAGTTTACTTTTGTTATATTTATTATTAGATAAATATAGGAGAAGTTGTATGTTTGCAGTGTATAAAACTATAAATAAAATAAATGGTAAGTTGTATATAGGCCAGCATAAAAATACTAATAATATGAGAACTGTTAGTGGTATGCGTTATATAGGTAGTGGGAAAATATTAACTCAAGCAATCAAAAAATATGGTAGAGAAAATTTTGATTGTGTAATTTTAGAAGAATGTAAAACAAAGGATGAAGTAGATAAGGCTGAAATTGAGTGGATAGAAAAATTAAATCCAGAATATAATATTCATATAGGGGGAACTGGTGGAGATTTATTTACTAATAATCCAAATAAAGAACAAATACGAAAAAATTATAGTATGGCTAAAAAGGGAGTAAAACATTCAAAAGAACATAGACGGAAAATTAAAGAATCGTTACAAGAATATTGGAAAAGAGCCGATAGAAGTAAGTATAAAAAATGGGGACATTCACATATTGACGAAACTAAGAAAAAAATTGGAGAAAAATCTAAACAGATGTGGAATTCTACTGGATTCAAAGAAAAATTTTCACTACGAGTTAGTGGAAAAAAACAAACAAAAAAACAAATAGAAAAAAAGATAAAATCAACGACCAGAACTTTTATTTTAACATCACCGACAGGTGTAGTTAAAGAATTTTATGGTAGAGAGTCAATCTGTGAATACTTAAAAGGTAAAGTTTGGTCAGAACCATTATTAAAATATGGAGAATATAAACAATGGAAAGTTGTAAAGGTAAAGAAATAAAAATATTAGATAAGGGGCATATTAGAATAGAAGGTGTTATGGGAGATGATTTAACAGTAGTTAATTCTGCTCGAGTATCGTTTGGTAAAAGGAAGGAAGTGTGGGATGAAAAGGATGCGAAATTAGTTAGATATTTAGCAAAAAATAAACATTTTAGTCCATTTAGGCATTTACAAATACAACTTAATATTAAAGCTCCTGAATTTGTGATGAGACAATTATTTCGCCATGTAGTGGGAATTGAGGCAACTTCAAACTATCCAACTAAAGATACACCATGGAATGAGATTAGTGGTCGGTATGTTCCAGTAAAAGAGTATTATTATCCAGAAGTTTGGAGAAAACAATCTCAAGATAATAAACAAGCATCTGAAGGAAAATTGGACTATGACGGACAAGAAACTGCAAGTTCATTATATAGAACAGGTATAAATGAAACAAAAAGAATTTACGAAGAACTTGTTAATCTTGGAGTTGCTAAAGAACAAGCAAGATCAATTCTTCCATTATCACAATACACCCAAGTATGGTGGACTGCATCGTTTCAATCAATCATGAACTTTATAGAACTTAGAGATGAACCAACAGCTCAATGGGAAATTCAACAATATGCAAAAGTATTGAAAGAAATTATGTTAGAAGTTTTCCCTAAAACCACTAAAATATGGAGTGAAGTATATTGGAA
>CALBXV010000133.1 GCA_937890045.1 uncultured archaeon | reverse complement strand
TATTTTTCTAGTTAATTATTCAACTTTAAATCCCAAAAATATAGTAATTTCTACTCCGGATAGAGGTATACTTGAAGGTATTACTCGAAATACAGTATTTGATATAGTTGAAAAAAAAAATCTTGGTGAATGCTTGAAAAAAAATTTAACAAGATATGATGTTTTTACGTCTGATGAAATTTTTCTTACTAGTACTGCTGGTGGAATATTTCCTGTTATTGCTGTTGATAATATTGGAATTGGAGATGGTAAATCTGGTAAAATTACTAAAATAATTATTGATAATTACTATGAAATGTTAAAAACTGGAACTCATGGAATTCAAGTATATAACTAAATAATATTTTAATTATTTAATTTCACGATCACTTTTGATTTTTAGTGATTTACATATCTATACTTAAATCTAACTTAAACTTCATAAATTTATGTGGCCGTTGTAGTGTAGTGGTTTGCATAGAGCTCTGTGGAGGCTTTGGTCGTGGGTTCGAAAGATTAAAAAACCGAAAATCCCACCGACGGCCCTCCTATTTAATTTCGATAATCTTATGTCCAAGAAGTGTGAAAATCTCCATCTTTATCTATTCGTTTGTATCCATGTGAACCAAAATAATCTCTTAATGCTTGAATGAAATTTGCAGGTAATATAGAACTTTTCCATGATTCAAAATAGTCTAATGCAGAACTTATTGCTGGACAAGGAATATTGTTTGATCGATAAATTTTTACTAAATCTACCCAATCTTCATATTTATCTTGTAAAATCTGTTTGATTTCACTATTATATAATAAACTTGTTGAGTTTGCTTGATTTTTATATGCTTCTTCTATGTTCTCTAATAATTTAGCTCTAATTATACATCCGCCTTTCCAAATCCTTGCTACTTCTTTTAGTGATACGTTATAATTATATTCAGTATTTGATGCTTGAATTAACGAAATTCCTTGAGTATATGAAATAATAATAGAACAATAAATTCCATTTTTTATTAAATCTAAAATTCTTTCCTTGTTAAATTTAGTATATGTATTATTATCAGATCCAAACGATAAATCCGGAAAAGTACTTTTCTTATCTTGATATTTTTTTGATTTACTTATATTATCTGAATATAATTCTGATAATTTAACTCGATCATCCTTAAAATAAGATAACATTCTAGCTGATACTGCCGCGTCTATAGTGGGAATCGGCACTCCTAAGTTTAATGCTGTTTGACTAGTCCATTTCCCAGTACCTTTATGACCAGCTTTATCTAAAATCATTTCTACTAATGATTTTCTAGTTTCTAAATCTGTTTTTTTTAGAACCTGATAACTTATTTCTAATAAATATGAATTTAATTCATTGTTATTCCATTCCTCAAATATTTCTGAACATTCTCTACTACTTATTCCCATTCTGTTACAAATAAAATCATATGATTCTGCAAGTATCTGCATTATACCATATTCAATTCCATTGTGAACCATTTTAACAAAATGTCCTGAGCCTCTTTCTCCTAAATAAGAACAACATGTTACATTTCTGTCCTTATTCGTTTTAGCCGCAATCTTATTGAATATATCTTCTATTGATATATCATTACCTGTTATATACGCTTCTTTTGAACCACCTACCATTATACATGGACCGTGTCGTGCGCCTTCTTCTCCTCCACTTACACCAACACCTAAATATTTTAATCCTATTTTACTTAAAGAATTATTTCTTCTTTCGGTATCTTCAAAAAACGAATTACCCCCGTCAATTATAATATCATCTTTATTTAATTTTGGTATTAATTTCTCTATTGTTTTATCTATTGGTGTACCAGCTGTTAGCATTAATATAATTTTTCTTGGCTTAATTAATGAGTCAATAAATTCATCTAAATCATAGTTAATTATTAGTTTAGATTTAATATTTTCTTCATTGTTTATTTTCTCTTTTAATTTCTCAGTTTTCTCTTTTGTTCTATTATAAACTGATATTTGGAATCCTTTTTCAGCTATATTTAAAGCTAAATTTTCTCCCATAACTCCTAATCCTATTAATCCGATTACTGCTTTCATTATCATTAAATTGGTGATTAAATATTATTATTGTTTATTGTTTGTGAATGTATTTTATAATTATTTCTCTGCAAATACTGTACAAGGTACACTATCTATACCTTCAATAAATATTGGTATTACATAAATCTTAGAATATTTTATTGTGTACTCTTTCAAGTTCATATCTTCTATAATAAAAAAATCATTATTTTCTAATAAATTACTATGTGCTAATCTTCCCTCATCACGATTCTGTACAGCGGATAATGAAATTATATCTAATCCAATTGCCTTAATATTGCTGAATTTTCTGATATAACTTGCTGCATCTGCAGACATTCCAGGATTATATACACTATATTTTATTGGTTCTATATCCCTATATTTCTGAAATCCAGTTCTTATTAATAATAAATCTGTTTCTATCATAATTTTCTTATATCTCTCTAAATCATTAACTGTTATTAATTCTGATTCTCCTTTTGATATATCAATTATTTTTGGGTTTTTAAAAATAAAATTCTCAATTGGATATTCCGCTATACTCTTTCCTTTATCATCAAAATGCTTTGAACTATCTATATGTGTACCTGAATGATTTGGTAAAGAAATATTGTAATTATTACTACTTCCACCATCTTTAATTTCTTTAACAGGCTTTATTTTAATGGTTTCACTATTGTTAAAACCAGGAGTTTTAATGTTTAATTTATGTGATAATAGCAACATAAGTATAAAATACAAATTTATCTTATTTGGGTTTATCCTACAGAATGATTATCTATGTCATTTAATTACAATTATTTGATGGGACAACTAAAAGTAGGATATTGGGCTGGACAAGAACAATATGATCCCAATACTCTAATAAATTATGCAAAACTTGCTGAAGTTGTTGGTTTTGACATAGTAATAACTAGTGATCATTTTCATCCTTGGCGTGATTCTAACGCTTTTAATTTTTCTCCCCATTCTGGTTTCCCTTGGATTTGGTTAGCTGCAGCTGCCTCTAAAACTAATGTTTCTGAATTAGGAACAGCTGTTACAACACCAGGTTATAGATATCATCCTGCTATTGTGGCCCAAGCGTTTGCAACTCTTGATTATCTTTACCCAGGTCGAATATCTATTACTGTTGGTGCTGGACATCGAATGAATGAAACACCATTGGGATATAATTGGCCAAATTTTCAGGAAAAAGTTGATCGACTTAAAGAATCAATTCTTATTATAAAAGAATTATGGAAAGGAAAATATGTTAATTTTAAGGGTAAATATTTCACTATTAAACAAGCAAAATTGTATACTGTTCCAAAGAAAAATATTCCACTTTATATTGCAACTTCTAACTCTAAAGTTGCTACAATTGCTGGTGAATTATGTGATGGTATTCTAACAAATCCCAGAGGACTAGACAAATATGTAAATCTAATTAATTCTATGAAGTCATCTGCAGAAAAAGTAGGTCGCAATCCAGAAAAATTAGATATTTCGTTAGAATTTAAGATATCATATGATTTAGATTATGATACTGCTTTTAAATCAGCTACTTATTGGGCTCCTGCAGCAATTCCTAGAGATAAAAGAGATTTGATTTCCACTCCTAAAGAACTTGAAAAAAATATTACAGATTCGGAAATTGAAAAAATTCGTACTTCATGGCTTATAACTAGTGATGTTGATGAAATAATTAAAAAAATTGGAGAGTTTTTAAAAATGGGGTTCAATCGTGTTTATATTCATAGTGCAAGCCCTGATGAGAAAAAATTTCTTAGAATGTTAGGTAGAGATATCTTACCATGGATGAGAGAAATTTACGACGATGTTGCTCCATAAATAACTTTATAATAACTTATTTTATAATTGATCTACGCCATTTAGTTATATATTCTGGTAATGTAATTCCTATTTCCTCTAATTTATCTACAAAAAATATTGGTAATGGACTTAATGCGAATGCCGCCTTTATATAAAAATCATTGGGCTCCATGTTAGACATTTGAGAATCTATAACTATTGAATAATCTGATAATGATTTTATAGTGTTATCTTTTTTACCAGTAATACTTGCTACTATACCACCCATTTTCTTAAAGTTACGGCACCAACCTGATATTATCTCAGTTTCACCACTACCTGATATCGCTATAAGTAAATCTCCTGGTCTAGGTGATGGTGTAGTTGTTTCTCCTGCTACATATACATTGTCTCCTAACGCAAGTTTTATATGTCCTAATCTAACTGCTGAAATTCTTGCAACTTCCTGACTACTACCAAGACCAGCAAAAAAACACGATCGTTTCTGAATTAATATATTAATAATCTGTTGGAAAAAGTTTGATTTAATCTCATTAGTTACTATAGTTTTCACATCTTTTTTTAACTCCTGAATAATTTTTGGTATTTCAGAAGCTGATTTTTCTCTATTTATAGCTATTGCAAACGCGTTTATTAAAACTCCTGAAGATAAACTGAAGGTGTCTTCAATTATTCCAGTTGTTTTAAACGCTGAATTAAAATCAGTTTTTTTCAGTCCCTTAGTTTTTATAACAAGCATATTACCATATTTACTTGATAATCTTGCTAAAGGTGAGTCTGCTTTACTTGTTATTATATCAATTGAATATTCAGTTTTATTTTCTGTGGAAGTAATATAATCTGCAAAATTTTGAGCGTCTAATAAAGGAACCAAAGATTGACCACTACTAGAATTTATTAATAAAGATATGTGTCCATACCTCTTTTTTAATATTGGTGCCGCTTCTGATATTGTTCTTCCAGGAAAGCCTATATCACTTCTATCAATTACTATTTTTCCGTTTCTAGATTTAGCCATTTCACTTACTCCTATGCTTAGTGCGCCTTTAGCTCTCCCTTCACCTGAAGGTATCACTATTCCTGATTTCTTGACGCTATGATATATTTTTTCTAATTGTTCAGCATCAATATTTTTTAGATCATTGAAAATTATTTCTATATATTCTGTTACTTTTTTCAATATATTATAACTAATTATACTGCAATATATTTTTTTTATTAATCTTTCTAATATTAATTTAAAAATTATGTTTTACTAGTAATATATGTCTTAATGATGTTCAATGTAGCTTCGACGGGCAATCTGACCTTTCTAGGGATGAGGAACCAATGCATTGAACATCGAGAAAACACAAATATTTGTAATGTTTTATTAATAATGTATATATTATCTTGTCAATTATGAAAAATATTTTTTATAGATTTAATATTTATTCATTAATATTCATATTTCTGTTTCTACATGTTCTTGTTATTCCTTTTCCTATGTCTGATAAAGTTTTTGATGAAGCATATTATACTCAAGCTGGTAACGATTTATTAGAAGGAGTAGCAAGTAATGTTGAACATCCTTTCTTAGGTAAATTATGGGGAAGTATTGGTATATTCATCTTTGGTGATAATTGGTTAGGATGGCGAATTCATTCTGTTATATTCGGAGCGTTAACTGTATTTGTTTTTTATCACTTTGCTAATTTGTTTATTGATAAACGTAAGTCTCTATATGCTAGTACATTACTTGTTTTTGAAAATCTTTTTTTCATCCATAGTAGTTTATATCTTCTTGAAGTACCTGCTCTTTTTTTCTCTTTAGCTGCATTATACTACTATTTTAAAAAAAAATATTTTATTATGTCTTTTATGTTTGCTCTAGCTCTTTTATCCAAAGAAACTAGTATGTTTTTCCTTACTAGTTTAATTTTCTATCATACATGCATTAATATAAAAAAGATATTTAACAAAAAAATTAATTTTAAGCTTACTAAATTTATTCCAGTTGTTAAGAAATTTGCTATCTGTTTAATTATTCTCTCTTTATTTATTGGAATACCAATATGGATATATGATATATTATATAAACCAAATGATATTGAAAATCCTGTTCAACATCTCAAATATATGATAGACTATCAATCTGGTTTAAGTGATAACGATCAAGATTTTTATCCATATGAATATGCATGGAATTGGGTTATCCCACTATATCCTGAAGAAATGATATATTATGATATTTCTATTAGTAAAAATGTTACTAGTTATACAGATGATGGTATTATATCCTCTAAGATTACAACTATTCATCCAATTCATTGGTCTGGAATTGGTAATATTCCTTTATGGTTAATTGGATTCTGGTGTACAATTTCTGGAGCAATGTATTTTATTATAAAACGTATTGATATTAAATTTAATTCTATGATGTTAATTATGATATTCGGTACATATCTACCATATATTTTAATTTCTTATATGGGTAGAATTGTTTATCCTTTTTATTTCATTACTAGTGTTCCTTTTATCATTCTTGGAATTTCAAATATTATAAATTATAAAAAAACTGATAAATATTATATTTTTAGTTTCATTTTTCTATTAATAGTTATATCTTGGTTTATTGTTTTCTTTCCCTTAAAACTTCTTGAATTCCCTGAATATTTATCATAACCTTAAATTTACGTTTAAATAAAGAAATACGTAGGATCGAAAGGGCCGGTATCTGATGAATTCACCTTCAAAAGCCGGATGTTCAGTGCGGTAGAATAATATATATTTACGCTCGCTTCGCATGTGAGATGTCGGGGGTTCAAATCCCCCTCGGTCCACATTATTTTATATTTTAATATTGTTAAAATTACTTATTCTTTATAATGATCATAGACAATTTTTGAAACTTTTTGTATTATTTTTACTCCACTACCACTTTGCCACCAACCAATTTTCATTTCATCTTTAACATTGTTAGTGTATATGCTAATAATTACTGGTGAATTTTGTAAAAATATTATTCCAGAATCACATTTTATACCTGGTAAAGCACCTGGTTTATCTGCAACGTGAATCTCAGGAGGAATATCTGAAGCTATGAAATATTTGAATGATTGTTTTTTCATTGAATCAATTAATAGTTTTGTACTAGAATCTGAAAGTAATTCTCCATTTATTAACAATTCTAAGAATTTTCCCGTATCATTTGGGGAAGAAATATTATTCATTACCTTGTCTTCTGAATTTCTTATATCATAAATAGTCTGAGCTTTAGAATTTAATTCTCCTTCACTCAATCTTCTCTCCGCTTCTATAAAAGTTTCTTTGGTTGATTCTGCACCCCTCATACCTAATAAATCTAATAACCAATCACGTGTTGTTAAATTGATTTCTGTATTTTTTAAATTTAATTCATTTAACATTTCTTGTAAATTATTCAATCCTACTAAATTCATTATTATATCTGTAGCTGTATTATCACTTACCATTATCATTAATTTGAATAGATCCTCTAGTGTAATCTCTAAACCAGCGTTTAGATTCATTAATATTCCACTACCTAATATTTTATCCGATTCTTTTATAGTATGTATAGTATCAAGTTTGTATATTCCATTATCTACTTGCTGTAAAAATTTCACAGCTAAAAAAATTTTAAAAACACTTGCAGTTATAAATTGTTTGTTTCCATTTATAACAATCTCTTCTTCTTCATTAAGACTTTTAATATATATTCCTACATCGCCATCAACTTGATTTACCATGTTAGTAATTTTTTCTTCTAGTTCCATAATATTTTATATTTTATAATTTAGAAATAAAAGTTTCTTATATTATATTTAATTTTTATACTAGTTGTTTAATATTAATATTATGAACACCATTGGATTCATTGGTCTTGGTTTAATGGGTAAGCCTATGGCTATCAACCTGATTAAAGCTGGTTATTCTGTTATAGTTTATAATAGAAGTAAACCTGCTATTGATGAATTAGTTTCTATGGGTGCTTCAAGTGCCAAATCTCCTAAAGATTTAGCTCAGCAAGTTAATATTATAATTAGTATATTACCTGATGCTCCTGATACTAAAAAAGTATTATTTGGTAAAAATGGCGTAATTGAAGGTATTAATCCTAACTCTATCTTTATTGATATGAGTACTATATCTCCAATACAAACTAAATTAATTGGAAGTAAATTATTAGAAAAACATGTTTCAATGTTAGATGCGCCTGTTAGTGGTGGTGATATAGGTGCTAAAGCAGGTACATTAGCAATTATGGTTGGAGGGAAAAAAGAAGATTTTAAAAAATGTTTACCTATTTTTAATGCTATGGGTAAAACTATTATTCATGTTGGTAATAGTGGATCTGGTCAATTAACTAAATTATGTAACCAAGTAGTAATTGCAGGTACTTTATCTGGTGTATGTGAAGCGCTTGTTTTGGGTTCTAAATCTGGCGTTAATATTGAAAAAATATTAGATGCTATAAGTTCAGGTGCTGCTTCATCTTGGCAATTATCTAATTTAGCCCCAAAAATTATTGATAGAGACTTTGAACCTGGATTTAAAGTAAGTCATCTAATGAAAGATCTTAAATATGCGTTAGAAACTGGTGAAGAACTCAATATTGCTATGCCAACCACTAGTCTTGTTAATCAACTTTATAATGCTGTATTGGTAGAAGAAATGGGTGAAAAAGGTATCCAATCACTTATAGTATCTTTAGAAAAACTATCTAAATTTACTGTTAAAAAATAACCATCTTTTAAATAATAAAATTGGATAATCAATTTAAAAATCTCGAGTTTCAAATCCTTGAAATTCTTAATAAATATGGAAAAACAAGACTTACTAAAATTCAATCTTCTTCTATTCCTATAATATCAAAAAAACAAAATGTATTACTTATTGCTCCAACAGGCAGTGGAAAAACTGAAGCTGCAGTACTACCTATATTTATTTCATTATCTCAGTCAAAAATAGAAAAAGGAATTAAAGTTATTTATATCACCCCTTTGAAAGCTTTAAATCGAGATATATTTAGAAGAACAATTGAATATGCAAATAATCTTGGATTATCTGCTCAAATTCGGCATGGTGACACATCTCAAACTGCTAGAAAAAAAATGGTTCAAGACCCACCAGATATATTAATCACTACTCCTGAAACTTTTGCTATTATGATATCAAGTCCAAATCTAATAAATAATATGAAAAAATTAGAATGGATTGTAGTAGATGAATTACATGAATTATTAAATAATGAACGTGGCACACATTTAACCGTAAGTATGGAAAGAGCTAGTGACATATCTGAAAATAATGTTGTTCGAGTTGGATTATCAGCAACTATTTCAAATTCATCTTTAGCTTCTAAATTCTTAGTAGGATCAAATCGAAATTGTAATATCTTAATTGATAAATCTATTCGAACATATGAGATGGATTGTAAATATTTGTCAGGACAGCTTAGTGAAGGAATTCAACAATTAATAAATTATGTTAAAAAAATACGTAGTGAAGGCAGCATTCTTTTATTTACTAATACACGAGATGAAGCTGAATATATTAGTTTAATGTTAAAAATAAATTCTAAATTGAGTGTTGATATACATCATGGTTCTCTATCTAAAGAAGTCAGAGAAGAAACAGAAAAAAAATTACGTAATGGTGAAGTTGATCTTGTTGTTTCTACATCGTCTTTAGAATTAGGTATTGATGTAGGAAATTTAAATTCTGTAATACAATGGGGATCTCCTAGACAAGCAATTAAACTTATCCAAAGAATTGGTCGCAGTAGACATCAAATTCAATCTAATGCTAAAGGAAGTATATTTGTTAATAGACTAGATGATGAACTGGAAGCATTAGTTTTAATTAACCGAGTTAATAATCATAATCTTGAGAATCAATCTATACATAAAATGTCTTGGGATGTTTTATATCATCATATACTTGGATTAATATTACAAAATGGAGCTATTACTTATGAGTATATTCTTAATATCTTCAAATTAACATATCCTTTCCAAAATATTACCAAAACTGATATAGAATTATGTATCAATTTGTTAAATGATCAAGGAATCATTTATTCTGATGAAAATATTAGAAAACGAGGGTTTAAAATTTTCTCATATTATTTTGGAAATATATCAACAATACCTGATATACAACAATTTTTAGTTATGGACACTATATCAAGAAAATTAATTGGTAAACTAGATCAATTTTTTATAGGTGAATTTGGAGAGCCAGGTAACACATTTACATTAAAAGGTAATTCATGGAGAATCTTATCAATTGATGATGATGAGTATAAAATTTTTGTTGAACCATTATCACATCAAATTTCTACTATTCCTTATTGGTTTGGTGAACTTATTCCAATAGATTTCTACACATCTCAATCTGTAGGTGAACTTCGTTCTAAAATTTTATCTAATAATAACTATCAAGTAAGTAAAGATCAAATTCAGATTATTAAACAAAGTTATAAAATACTCGGTGTCATTCCTAATAATAATAATTTAGTTATAGAAAATAATAGAAATATTAAAACTATTGTAATCCATCTTTGTTTTGGTAGTAAAGTAAATGAAACTATAGCTACTATATTATCTGCATTATTATCTGCTAAACTTGGATTTACTGTAGAAACGCGTTCAGATGCATATCGAATTCTTATTACGTCATCAATTAGTATCGATAATATTTCTATATTATCTGTTCTTAATACAGTTTCTAATCTAAAAGCGATAATAGAAGTAGCAATAGCTGGTAAATTTCAATTAAATTGGAAAGTTTGGCATATTGCAAAGAGATTCGGCATTATCTCTTCTGATGCTCCATATGATAGAAAAACTTCTCAACTTATACAATTAAGATATAAACATACTATTCTCTATAAAGAAGTATTACGAGAATTATTTATAGAAAAATATGATTTGTCTAAAACCGCTGAAATATTACAATTAATTAAAAATGGTAACATATTGATACATAGTAAATATGTTACTGAAAATTCTGTTTTATCTAAACCTATATTAGACTATAATTCAACTTTTTCTAGCAATCCTGTTACTCTTGATAACAGTATTCTGTTATTAATAAAAGAACGTCTAGAAAAATCTGTGCATAAATTTGTTTGTTTATCATGTGGTAAATGGGAAAGAACTCTCAAAACATCAGACCTTCCAAGTAATATTCAATGTAATGTTTGTAAATCTAGAATTATTTCCATGACTTACAAATATGATTTCAATCTTCTTAATATAGTTCAAAAAAAAATATTAAAGAAAAAGTTAAATTCTGATGAAAAAATTAAATTTAAAAAAGCTTGGAAACTCTCATCTTTAATTCAAACTTTTGGAAAATTAGCTGTTACAATTTTGTCTGGATATGGTATTGGACCAGAAGTTGGTGGAAGAATATTAAAAAAATATGTTGGTGATATTGATTATCTTATTAAAGATGTTTATTTTGAAGAAAAGAAATTTGTTCGTACTCGAAGATTTTGGGACTAGTATAAATTTAATTTTAAATTATCTATTTTTCAAATATTTATAATAATTTTCTAACGCTACTTCTTGATTTTTTTCAACCGATCTAGGTCTTAACTCTCTTAGTTTCTTAATTGCTTCTATATTATTTATATCCATTTTTTTCATGAAATGTGCTGCTAATACGGTTCCAGTTCGCCCTATTCCTGCTGCACAGTGTATTAATATTCTTTTATTTTTATTTTCCATTTTTTCTATAAACGAAACTGCTTGTTGTATATCACTATTCCTAAGTATACTATGATCTTCAATTGATAAATGTAATATTTCCCAATTTTTCATATTAAACCAATGTTCTGGTAATGGATCTTCTGTAAGAGTTAATATTGCGTTTATTCCTCTATTATATAACCATCTTATTTCTCTTTCTTTAGTAGGTTTTCCAGAAGCATATAGATAATTATTAATTTTTTGATAATGTGTTGGCTTTCCTAGTATTAAACTGTGTATTTCTCTGTATATTCTGCCAAATATTGACATTTAGTTTAGTATTAATTATCTTACTTAAATTCATTTTGTCAAAACACTTATCTTTTATTAACATACTTTTATTTTTTAATGATCACTTTCAATAAATATGTAATTTTGTTAAAAATTCAGATATTTATTGCTGGTGCCTCAATTATGTCACTTGAAATTATGAATAGTAGAATTTTAGCTCCTTATTTTGGAAATAGTTTATACGTATGGGGGAGTTTAATTGGTGTCGTTTTATCAGGTTTAAGTATTGGATATTATTATGGTGGACAAAAAGCTGATCTTAATCCCAAATACTCGTATTTCTGTGTTATTCTACTTGGCGCTGGCCTATATAGTATATTAACTACTTTTGGTTCAACTACTTTTGGTTCAACCGAAGGTTCATCAACAGAAATTTCTTGTTCAACTCCTTCTATTATGCTTTCGTCAGCTACCTCTAAGTCTGAAACGTCTTC
>CALBXV010000132.1 GCA_937890045.1 uncultured archaeon | reverse complement strand
AACATATGAACATCATATTGCCTTGCAGGCTCAAAAAACATTTCCTTTGCTAATTTTAAACTATTAAAATTTGAATATTTCCTTCTATCAAATACGTCCCCTAAATGGATAATTGTTGTAATATTTTGTCTTGAACATTCCGGAAAAAATATAGTTTTATAAAATTGCCTTTGGTGTTCGGCAAAAGACAAACTATCGTTTCGACCACCATGATGGGTGTCGCTTATTAACGCTACCTTCATATATTTTATTCATCTTGGTGAAAAGTATACTTGTCTAGCATTTCCACAAATTGTTGTTGATATTCCCTTTCATCATCGTGTGCTTGTAAAGCTATACGAGATTCTATGTTAGATTCTTTCAATAATTTCTCCTTAAGCTTCTGCTGTTTCTTTTCTTTTAAAATTCTACGAACAAAAGCATAATAAATTATTTGGGTAAAATATGCAAACGGATTAGAAGATTTTTCTGGATCAAATCTATCTATATATTGTAAGCAATTTTCTATACCATCAGAAATCATTTCTTCACGATAGGTATAATTGATAAAATTCGGCCGAAAAGATAAATGATTAGCAATCTTCAGGATACATTCTCCCAAATAATTACTAATCTGTGGTGGAGGATCTCCAACAGATTCAGCCTCTTTAATTAACTCTTTTCTCTCTATTACTGCTGCTAAGAACTCTTTGTTATTTACATAATGTATTGATTTTTTCTTTGTTTTTTTAGCCATTAGGGTCTCCAATTAACCCCGCAGCATACCCTCTTGTTGTGGGTTTACATAATCATTAAACAAACCGATAATAACTTCTACAGCATCATCTAAATTATCTAATCTCCACGATGCATTGCGTTGGATAAGAGGATGTTCCATCATATATTCATCATCAGATACTACAATTAATGGTTTTCTCAAACCAATAGCCCATCCGATTTCAATAATAGTACCAATAGATGGTCGTCTATCATTCATATACTTTGGTAGGTAAGCTAGTACCAAATCAGAAGATTCAGTATCTAACCAATTCTTTGCATTAATGGCACGGGCATCTGACCACATAGGATCAGTAGCACCATCGTCTGTATAAACCATACCTTTTTTCAAAGGTTCACACCTTAGTGGAGATATACCAATTATATTGTGTGGTAAACGATCTTGCACCAAATATCTCCAACTATTTCCCTCATCCGCTGTACACCCTGCAATTGGGCCTGCGAGATAAACATACTTCTTCATATTTAAAAATGTCCTTTTTTTGTTTAGACTGTTCCAGCCTAACACATTTAAAGTACATTGTCAAGTTTTTCTGTTATTAAATAAATTTAATTGTTTATTGCTTTCATCACTCCAAGAACCAACATCCAATGTTTTTAGGTCAAACTCCCTATCAATATATTTCCATTCCACACTAACTGGACTAAAGGCCTTTAAGAAGTTAAATACTATCTGTGGATCAAATGGCCCACAAGTATACACGTCCATCTGCATCAATGCGGGCAAGGCTTCTTCCCATACATGGACAGCAATGTGACTGGTTTCTATAATAGCAACCGCAGTTAGTCCTTTATTGCCTTCAACATCAACATAGGCAAAATGAGGCCCATGTAAGAGTTTCATGCCAATCTTATCAATCAGGTGTTTGATCCATAATACTAGAGATTCGCCATCATTCTTTTGTGGCGGATCATTCACCTCTGCCCTGATAATAATATGTTTGTGTTTTGGTTTTTCCATATTTTTACCTTGACATTTCCTGGTTTATATGATACCCTAAGCTTAGCGACCCAGGAAGAAAAGAGACCCTATGGTTAATGAAGTATCTTTGGAACATTATTTGGTGGTCCAAAATCAATATCCTCTTCACTATTTTCCAAATTAGCAGCTTCTTGTAATACTTCAGCTATTTTCTCCATTCGAGCATTAAGTTCAGCTTCATTAGTATTTTCTGCTAAAGATTCAGTCATGGTCATCTCCTCCCTTATTCTAGAAGATATCATTTTATAATAAACAACTACTTCAGTAGCTAGGTCTCCAAATGAAAGTATCTTATCTTTATAAATTACAGATTCCATATCCTTACTATATTTCATCCAACGGTCTAAACCAACATGCTCAACAGTCCGAGTTTCACCCCCTCCTCTCTTTCCAGAAGGAAGTATTATATCTTGCTTACGAATTATTAAAGGGAGGTCCACAATTAAGGCATCAGAATATTCTTCTAATATTTTACAAAGTATATCATCCCCATTAACTAATTTAATAAGTTTAAATTCAGAAAGATGTGGCTTAGATGTTACATCTGAATAGCGTTCCATAGAATTATTTATATCTCACTTTAATTTCACCGGTATTATATCGTAATCAAAATCTTCTGTAGCATATATTTTAATCCTTTCAGATAAATGATTTAGTGTATAATTGTTCTTTCCATTATAACATAAGTCGTCGGCAATGTCAAATAGTTCCAGTTCCTCTTTATCTCCAGCTATTCTCAACCCCCTTCCCAACGACTGGAGTATTTTCACCTGTGATTTGTAAGGAGAAGCAAATATTATATTATGTATTCGTTTGATATTTACACCTAAAGAGAATGTTCCATATGAAGCTACTATAATACAGTTATCATTTTTTTCTACTAACCCTCTGATATCTTCTCGGTCTGCTGTCGGAGTAGCTCCATAGACTAGATACACTGGCCTATCATCATCACACCTATTAACAATATTCTCATGCAATGGTAACAATTGCTTTTCTACATATTGAGCTAACAATAAAGTATTAGAATCTAATGATGATGCTAAATTAGCAATAAAATTATTTCTTGCTTCATGTGTAGATAGATATTCCATTTCTTGCTGATAAGTTTTACTTTTCATCAGCATTTTATTTCTCTTTGTGTGCTCTAATACTAACACATGGATGTGGAGATTAGAAAGCTCTTTTCTTTCTATTAATTTAGATGTTGTTGTAACTTGCTCATGTACATTAAATAAGCCTTCTAACACAAGACGGTGTATCTCTGTGCCATCTAATGTGCCTGTAAGACCTACACGATATCTACAATCATGTAACTTGGTCATAATACCAGTTAAAGATTTGGCCTTCGCAAGATGAGCTTCATCAACAAAAACTGCACCAAATTGATTGAAATATCCTTTGGGTAATTTATAAATGGATTGCCATGTGGAAATGACAACCTCCTTATCTGTATTCTTATTAGATCCAGCATATAATCTGTGACAATATGTATCCGGAAACCAACCATAATCAGCAAAATCAGAATACATCTGTTCTACTAAACTTGTCGTTGGTACAACTATAAGTATTTTCTTTTCTTCAAACTTCTGTACATAATATCTAACTAGAGCATAGACAATGAAAGATTTGCCTGATCCGGTAGGAGAAAGAATAAGCCCACGGTCGTGTTCTAGAATATTATGTATAGCTTCTATTTGATAATCTCTTGCTCTGAATTTT
>CALBXV010000131.1 GCA_937890045.1 uncultured archaeon | reverse complement strand
CTATTGGTGTTTCCCAACCAATAATTTTTGGATTATAATTGTGATATTCGTGACAATTTAAATCCATGACAATAGGACCTTCATGATTTAAAAACTCTCTAATCTGTTCTCTTACTTTATCATAATCCATACCACCATCTACGACCATAGTTGGTATTTTATAAGCATCAACTATATCTTTAAAGTTAGGTGGATTATAACCAATGGGACCACAGGCCTCCATTCTACCCTCAAAATTTGTTTCTTGAAATGCTTTAGTGATACCATATATATGATTATTCATAATAATGGTTTTTAAGGGAATATCATAATTTAGTAAAGTTTGTAGTTCTTGTATATTCATGTTAAAACCACCATCACCAATAACGCAAACTACATTTTGTGATTTATCTGCAGCTAATGCTGCACCGAGTCCACCAGCAAATGAAAATCCCATTGGTGAGTTTCCATTATTTGTAAAGTATCTTTGACCAGTTTTAGTTTCAAATGCGTGATTAGTAACTACAATATTGCCACCACAATCACCACAAAAAATATCATTACTTTTCATTTCTTCTGATAGAATACGAGTGAAGGCGTATGGATGAACATACTTAGTTGGTTTAAACATATCTTCTGTTACAGGATCATATTTATCTCTCCAACCCTTAACTCTATCTACCCACCAACTAAAATCTGGTAAATCTTTACCCTTTAATCTTTCTATCAACAAATTAACAAATAATTTTGCATCTGAATAAATACATTCATCAAATGGTACTTGTTGTAATTTTTTCTGTAATCCAGCAATATCAACATCCACCATATATTTCTTAGCACCTCGTGCAAAACTATGAATATTTCCACCAGTAATTCTACCTGATATTCTACTACCTATTGCCAATAACAAATCTGAATTTTGAATTCCAAAGTTCCTTCCCTTTCCACCATAAGTTCCAATATTACCACCATAATATTCATAATCATTACAAACTATATCAAGAGCGTTCCAAGTTGGAAATACAGGAATTTTTAATAACCTACCAAGTTCCAATAACTCATTAATAGCTCCACTCGACCTAACCCCACCACCAATCATCAAACAAGGTCTTTCACTATTTTTTAAATCTTCAATGTATTTATCTATTTGTTTATTTATTGTTTCTTCACTATATACATTACCTACCGTATCCTCAAATCCGAGTAACTTTGAAACATCTTCTATATCTTGTTTTTGAATATCTAATGGTATATCAAGTAAAACTGGACCAGGCCGACCTTCTTTTGCCATATGAATTGCACATTCAAGTTCATATCTTACATCATTTTTATCTGTTATCATTTTTGCATATTTAGTAATTGGTTTTACAATACTAACAATATCGGTTTCTTGAAATCCTACCTGTCTAATACTTTTATTCGGTCTCATAAATTGTGAGTTTATTTGACCTGTAATAAATAAACAAGGAACACTATCATAATGGCAATTTCCAATTGGTGTAACGAGATTCATACCGCCAGGTCCACTCGTAGACATGGCAACACCTATATTACCACTAACCTTTGAATATCCTTCTGCAGCAAACCCACCACCTTGTTCATGCATTGTTGCTATGTATCTTATTTTATCATTTCGTGTAAATGCATCTACTAAATCTCCATTGGCGTGTCCATAAACAACGAATATTTCTTTTATTCCAATATCCGATAAATGGTTTATTATATAATCTGTGACTTTCATATTAATCTCTCTTTGTTGTAATTGGTGTTACACTATGTTTAGGTTTTGCTAAATTCTCAACTCTATCTGTTTCATATTTCCAAGAAGAATCACCAAGTAATTTTTCAAGTTCTTCTTCTTTAATTTCATAAAAATTATCTGGTGCAGGAAATTGACCACCTTTAACTTCACTCTTATATTCTTCAAGTGCTGATTGTATTAACTGGCCAGCCTCACAATAACGTTTTACAAACTTAGACTTAAACTCCCAAAATAATCCAACCAAATCGTGAAGAATAACAAGTTGTCCATCAACTCTATCACCTGCCCCAATACCATAAACTGGTATATCAAGTTCTTCTGCTATTATCCCTGCTGGTTCAGTTGGCATTGCCTCTAATAATAATGCCGAACAGCCGGCGTCTTGTAATCTTTTTGCTTGGTCTAATACTATTTCAGCACTCTTTGCTGTTTTACCTTGTACTCTATATCCACCTAATTTTGCACGAGTATGTGGTGTTAATCCTAAATGGCTCATAACCATAATACCCGAATCACATATTGCTTTAATCCTATCTATCATAGCACCTTCAACTTTAACCATATCCATGCCCGCTACTATGAATCTTCCTGCATTTTCTACTGCTATTTGGTCTGATGGTTGGTATGACATATACGGCATATCACCTATTAAAAAAGCGTCTTTTGCTCCTCTTGATACGGATTCACAATGATTTATCATTTCATCCATAGTTACAGGTAATGTTGTTTTATATCCATGTGTTGTCATTCCACAAGAATCGCCCACAAGAATAGCATCAACTCCCGCATTATCCGCAATTAATGCCTGTGGATAATCATATGCAGTTACCATGCAAGTTTTTTCCTTTGTCCTTTTATGTCGTCTTAATTTTAATATTGTTGTTTTAGTTTTACTATCTGCTGCCATTTTATAACTCCTTAATAATAACTTATAGGATACTTATTATAACCAAATTTTGCTCCAGGTGAATAAATAGCCCTTTTTCTTGTATATGTTTCATCGCCCATAAATATATATTCACAATATAATTTTTTAGGTAAAAAATTCTCAATGATAACAAATCCATTTTTCTTATATTTTTTATTTAATTTCATTTATCTCTCTATATCTTTTATATAAAATTTTACTCATTTCTAAATGTGCTTCATGTCCAGGATGTCCGCTAAGTTCACCAGTTAAATCATCAGTACTAGCATCAACACCATAACTTTTTAATGAATAAGAAACTCTACTAAAATTATAAATTTCGTTGTCCTCAAATCCCCACCAATATTTTTTATTAATAAATTTAGATAAACGATTTGTATTAATAATTTCTATCACTGTTCCTATTGCATCAAAAAACAAATACTCTAATTTATTATTTTCTAAAAAGGATTGTAAAAAAATTATTCTTCTCATAAAATTATCTCTACATTCACTATGATCAAAATGTTTTCTAATATAAGACTGAACATCTGATATTAACCTTTTATTATCAAAATCATCACTTGTAGGACCACCATTAGCAATCTGAATATATCTTTTTTCATAATCGTCCCATAATTCAAACCTATCATTTAAAGTCCAACCAATTACAAATAATGTATCTTTAATTTTATTTTGATTTTTTAAACACCACTCTAATGTCATTCTAACTATTCTATCATTTGAACCACCATGCTCAGCCTCATTAATTTCTACTAACCCCATTTTTTTAGCCAATAAAGAACTCCACCTATTATCATAATCAACGGATGGATTTGGTAAATGTTCATTATCTTCATTTGGTTGAACCATACATGCACCCTCACTCATACTACATCCATTTACATAAAGATACTTCATTTTATATTTTCCTCAATATACTTTATTAATATTTCTGACCAAATCTTATGTCCTTTATTATTCGGATGAGTATCATCTCCTTTAAGAGTTGTATCCCTAAATCCATCTGGAGAACACCAAGGCTCATCGGCTATTATATCCTTAAACGATTTTTCAGAATAATAATATTCTTTTTCCGTAAATTCATTTACATTTTCAAAACCATCATAAGTATCAAATCCATGAAAAAATAAAAATTTTATTTTCTTGTTCTTTAAATAACTTCCCAATAATAAAACTTGAAGCTCAAAATTATAAATACTCATATTTTCATCATAAAAATATTTAAGAAACATTTTATCCAATTGAGTATCATGTGCACCAATCTGTTGCCATTTATCTCCATCATAAAATTCCCATCTCTGATTTGAAGTCCATCCAATTACAACAAATAAATTTTCATAACCATCTTCAAAATTCTCTACAAATTCAATAGTCTTTCTTATAATCCTATTATTAGATCCCCCCTCAAGAGATTCATTTACTAATTTACTACCATAATAATTTCTTAATAGTACAGGCCAGGGAACACCATCATCTGGAGGATGTATATTACCAGTTGAAAAACTACATCCATTAGTATATAAAATATTACTTTTCATTGTAATAATCTCCCCACTCTATAATCAAAGAAGAACCATTTTGTTCATAGGCTTTCTGAAATGCTGGATATATTTCTTCTGGTTCATTAAGTAAAACTACATCAATCTCTGTTAAAATATCTTTCATAATATTTGTATAATCTTGAGTGTGTTGAATACCCCCATCCAATGGAAATTTTGCACCAATAGAAGTTCTTATTATAACTTTTGGATTCCATACTCCTTCTGTCATATATTGAAATTTATCTAAGTGATTTACTAATGCATCCATACACCTTAATAGAAAATCAAATCTCGGAAAACAACTAATTGGAACTAATCCCTCTAATGCCATTCCCGTAGACATTCCCATTTGTATTTCTTCAAATACTGGAACTTCTAGCATTTTTTCTGGTGGTAAAGTATTTAATGTATTGTAAATTGCATTACCACTATATAAAACTGATTGTCCAAGGAAGATTGTATCATCTTTCTCACTCAACCACTCCATACTTCTTATTATTTCATCTTTATATTTCATTAGAATAACACCCAATTTCCTGTTCCGTGATGTGGA
>CALBXV010000130.1 GCA_937890045.1 uncultured archaeon | reverse complement strand
AACTGAACCGTGATATCTGCTACTTCACTTGAATTATACTCTAAAGTATTCCAGTTAGCTTGTGATATGAAAGCTCCCTTTAAATTCCATTCCTCAACGATATCTCCAGTCGGACCTAACATATTAAAAGTTACGTCTTTCTTATAAAAATCTGCATATCCATCACGACCCGTTACTGATTCATGTGAAAGTCTAATCCATTCAATAACTGATTGTGCCCCTGATGGTACAATTGGATCATACAGCGTTAATTCTACAGGCTGCCAAGTTGCTTTACCTTTAAGAAACCTTTTTACATTAATATGATCTAATGTAATAGTTTCAAACTGTACGCTTGGTCTATTTGCTGCCTTTACTAAAAAAGAAGGTATCCCATCAATATACCATATATACCTATTTTTAACCTTTGGTTCAAAGGTTGTAAAGAAAATCTCTTGTGCTGATAAAACATCTGGCATTTCTATCTCCAAATTAAAATAATATTTTTCACTTCAATTATAAATATCAACTAACTATAAAAACGATAATTGTATATTTTCATAGTTTTTTCATAGTTTTATTAATATTTACTTCTCTATAAAATAAATATAGAAAAAACAAAAAACCCCTCAAATACAAGAGGGGTTTTTCATTATTTTTATTCGAATTAATTACTATTCTGGAAACGCTGCCCCAGTTGGTAATACTACGAAATCCAACACTATGAACTCTGCAGTTCTTGTAGGTTGTAATAGAATTTGTCCAACAAGACGATTTCTATCAATTACATCTGGTGTGTTATTGGAATCATCCATAACAACACGAAAAGATGTTAACCCACGAGCCTGTTGAATTGATTCAAGATATGGATTCACAATATTCATGAATCTATTTCTTGTCTGAACATCATTTTGTTCAAACACTAAGAATCTTGAAGCAGAAGCAATAAACTTCTTAACTGTAATCAACAATCTACGAACATTGATTCTATCTAATGCTGAAGGTAATCCTTGTAGTGTTTTTTGTCCAAATACAGAAAATCCTTGTCCTGTAAAGTGAGCTATAGGATTAATTCTAGCATCATATAAATCATCTCTTTCAGGTCCTCTTAACTTTTTCTCTGCGCCTGAAACCATAGATAATCCACCACGATTCAACCCAGCTGGTGCGAACCATTCACTTGCTACTGCATCATTATTCGCAATTGCGTGTGCAATTACTACTGAAGGCGGCACCCAAGTTTGTCTACCAGTATTACCTACTACCTTAACCCAAGGATAGTAGACACCTGCATAATTTGTATCTAATGGTTTAACAGTTGTCTTTGTAGTAGAAATTGAATCTCCATATGCACTTGGATCGAGTACAAAAAATGCATCAGCCCTATCTTCAATTGCTGATATTGCATAATTGGTAATAGATGAATGCTGACTATGATTTACGCCAGGCATCAATAATAGATTAAAATCTACTCTCTCTGATTCTTTAATAGTATCAATCGCTCTTTTATACGAAGTATATCCAGCGGCTGAAGTACTATTAATAGCAAATCCTTGAGTATTAGTAGCTGATATATTTAACCCAGTATTAATTGCTGTATGTGGGTTGTTACCATCAAATCCCCATTGGAAAGGAACTTTAAATTTCCTTTGACTCTTATGTGAATTAGTAAGAGTTATCTCAGTAGTTGCATTTGCATATGTACTTGTACTAAATTTAGTACCAGTATCAGCTGATCCACTCATATCTTCAAGACTCATTGATACTTGAATTCCTGTACTCAATGTAGTACCTGCAGCATTTGCAGGTATCGGAGCACAGAAATTTGCATTATCTAAATCATCAAAATCAAATCCATAAGGTTCTGGAT
>CALBXV010000129.1 GCA_937890045.1 uncultured archaeon | reverse complement strand
ATTTCGGAACAGATGTAGTTGATATAATTAAGAATCAAGACTCAAAGATTCTTGAGGTGCCTGGAATTGGAAAGAAGCTAGCCGATACAATATATGAACAGTGGCACCAGTTTTATGGAAAAGAGCGGATAGTTTCTTTACTAGCCTCCTCAGGATTTTCTAGATCAATGATTAGAAAAATAATTGTTGAATTTAATGATGATAAATTAACTAAAATAGAGGATAATCCTTTTGAATTAATGACTGTTCCAGGTGTAGGCTTCAGACGAGCTGACTATTTTGCTAAGCTTTTAGGAATTAGTGATACTCATCCAAAAAGAATAGAGGAATCTATTATCTATTTACTAGAAGAGAATGGCAAAGGAAATACATATTTACCAAAAGATTATTTATTCACAGAATTTAAAGATAAAATAAGATTTTCTGAAGAGGCTGTGCATACAGATTTATTTGACAAGGCTTTACGAACTTTAAGTAGATCTGCCCATAAGAATAATAGAATAACGGTTGATGATAAGGGTGTTCATTTATTAAAGTTTGCTATGGCTGAGACAACAATAGCTAAAGATCTTATGGAAAGATCATTAGTGTCTGCTACTGACATAGGGGCTAAAGAGTTACTTGAACAGATTAATGCTTGGGAAAAAAAGCAGGATTTTAATTTAACCAAGGACCAGCACTCAGCTATAATTAGATCTATATTAGATAATGTTACTGTTGTTACTGGTTCTCCTGGGACTGGTAAAACATCTACACTAGCCGCTCTTCTCCATGTTTGTGAGTATTTAGACTATAATATTATGTTGGCAGCACCTACGGGACGAGCCGCTAAGCGCATGCAGGAAGCAACTGGTATGGAAGCTTCAACTATTCACAGAATGCTTGGTTTTGGAAAAGAAGGAGATTTTCGATTTACATATAACAGAGATAATAAATTAGACGTAGACATGGTTATTATTGATGAGGTATCAATGATAGATGTGATGTTAATGCAGGCTCTTCTAGGCGCTCTAAAGAAAAAAACTACTTTAGTATTAGTTGGCGATAAGGATCAGTTACAAAGTGTCTCTGCAGGTAATGTATTAGATGACATAATACGGTCAGGTAAAATTAATACAATACAATTACGTGAGATATTTAGACAAGACTCCAATGCCTTATTAGTTAAGAATGCAATGCTTGTTAATTCTGGCAGAGTTTCTGGAAATACTAATCCCTTAATTGGTGGGAACGAATGGGGCTCTAGTGATTTCTATATAACATCTAATGTTACAAATAAGAATGTAATGTCTATTATAACAAAACATATTCCTGAAAAATATAAAATAGATATGGAAGACATTTTATTAATAACTCCTATGCGTAAAAAAATAGGTACACTTAATTGTTCTACTCTCAATGAAGAAATGCAACAGACTTTTAATCCTACTGGTGAAAAGATTCCAATTAAGGATTGTTTGTTTAGAGTAGGAGATAAAGTAATGCAAATGAAGAATGATTATATTAAGAATATATTTAATGGTGATATTGGAAGAATAATAGATTTCGAAGCTTCGGGAAGAATGTCTCCAGGATATATTCATGTAGATTTCTATGGAGACATTGTAGAATATGAATTTACAGAATGGAAAAGTTTAGTGCATGCTTGGGCATCTACTATACATAAAGCTCAGGGATCAGAATCAGATGCAGTAATTTGTATTCTTCCAGATAATTTTATCGCTCGTAGAATGTTAACCCGTAACTTACTTTATACAGGAATTACAAGAGCTAAGAAGGTATGTGTTTTGGTTGCTAAGGACAAAGAAATAATAAAAGCTATTAGAACATCTGGAACTGAAACTAGATATACAGACCTAACTGATAAGTTAGAGATCTGGTATAGACGTTTAAATAAATTAATATAGGAGTAAGTATGGATATTTCCAACATGAAAATTACTGATGGACCTAAGTTAGTTAGACGGGGGCCAACAGAAGGAGCAAGTCTCTATTCTGCATACAGACCATTACGGTTCAGTGAGCTTTATGGATCTGCTAAGATAGCAGGTGATGGAATTAAACGAGAGATTACTATAAATAATGGAAAGCTCTCTCATCCTGGTTTGGCATTTACTGGAGATTCTGGAACTGGTAAAACTACATTAGCACTCATCACCTCTTTAGTATTAAATTGCCAAAACTTACAAGAGGATGATGAAGAAAATAAAACTGAGGCATGCTTGGAATGTCCTCGCTGTAAATCAATTATATCTAAAAGTTTTGATGGGACTGATCCGTATTATATAGTAAAAAATACTGCTCAGATGAAGAATGACGATATTATATCTATGGTTGAAAATGAAATCAAGAGCGGAACATCTATTATAGGTAGACGTGGGGGAACCCGTGTCATCTGTTTAGAGGAAGCTCATAACTTAACTAAAAAATCTATAGAAAACTTATTGTTGCCGGTTGAGAATGTACTCAATGACGTAAGGAAGGCTCGTGTACATGTAATGCTAACTTCATCTGAGCATGCTACCTTATTTACTAATAAGGCATGGCAGAGTAGAATACTAAGTATTAAATTACGTGCTTGGTCTCCACAAGATCTTTTTAATATCTTGGTGGATATTAATAAGAATGAGCATTCATTAATGCAAAGACCAAAAGTTAGTAGAGCGGTTTTATCAGAGATTATAGATTCTAGTGATTTATCTTTACGTAGGGCAATTGCTTTGTTACAGGGAATCCTGGAACAATCTACAAGTAAGGATGGAATTATTAATGTTGATGATACAGGATTATTATTAGATAATGTAGAGAAAGCAAGTGTTATAGAGGATTTTGTAGAAGCTTTAGTAGCTAGAAAAGAATCTTATTGTTACAAATTCTTAGCAGATTCTTATTTTAAAAGAAGTGCTAATTTTGAAACTATAGCTACACAAGTAGTAAAACAATTAACTCAAAAAGGTATTGCTTATATGGCTAAGGGATATAAGAATGGACATACCTATTTAGAGATGGCTAGTATATTTAATAAGACATTAGGAAATAGTTTATACCAAGATAGATTTTCTGTAGTAGCTTTAGCTGTCTATAATTCTTTACAAACGAAATTTATAAGAAAACATGATCTTAGCTGATGGCTACTTTTAGACAAGCATATTGGTATACTCATGAGTGTCCGTTAAGGAAAGTAAATTTATCAGTATTTCCTGAGCCAGAGAGTGCACAAGTTATTAGAAAGCATATACATAAACATGTATTAGATGTGTTCGAAGAAGATCAAAGTAATATTGTTAGAGAAGTAACAAAGAAATTAGATATTATGCAGATTAAACGCGGAGTAGGAGCTAATAAAATTGCAAAGAGAGTACATCTTGCACTAGTTAACTTAGGAATTTGGAAAGTAAAACATAGAGAGGATGACATAATATTAAAAGATTTTTCTGTAGATGTAGAAAATATGGAAATTGATATTGATATTGCTCGCTTAAAAAATAAGAAGAGTCATATACAATTAATTTGGTTTCGCTATGACTCAATAATGCCAAGTTTATCTAATTTCTCTAAACTAGTTGAGAGGGCCCAATGGAATGCTAGAGGCTATGAATTAATAAGTGTTAATAAACCTATGCAATTAACTTATTTCTTTCCAATGCTTGGAACAGAATACTCAGTATTATATAATACTGAAAATAACTATGAAGTTATAGCTAAGTTAATATCTGAAGAGGTTTACTATATAAAACCATCTGAGATATGTGATATTTGTAGTGAGTGTCCCATGAGCTGGATAGGTTATAAAGGAGAATTAGTATAATGTCTAATAAAATAGATGTATGGTTAATAATAAAAAGTATATTAAAAAAACATAATCCAGTGACAGGAATAGCATTTATTGCTACTAGAGCATATGGGCACGGATTTAGACAAGTAGCTTCTCTATTAAAAGGAAGTTCTGCCGAGTTAGAGGATAAACTAAACAAAATAGAAAAAGAGATTAATCAGGAAGTTAAAAGACAAGGAGGAGATCCAGAAATGGTAAGTAATGTATATAACGTACATAATGTTATGGATTTTATAGAAGACGAAGATGAATCTGAAAATTAATAAGTTAAAAGTAGGAACTCTAGTAGAGGTTCTAAGTATTTATTCTATTAAACGGACTAGAAAAGGATTTGTGGTAGGGTATTTACCTAGAAATAAAATTAGAATCCAAATGCTAGATACTGAAGCAATCAATGATTATTCATTAGATCAAATAAAGAGAGCACAATGAAGTTTAAGCTATTAGCACCCTACGGCTTCACCTTTTAATTAATTTTGACAGGAAAAAATGATGGTAAATAATATAATATATACTGGTCCAAATGATCTTCTGCCAGCGGAAGATAGGACTAAAGTAATATATACTAATTCATACTATAAAGAAACTAATCTTAAGTATTGTTTATTACGTTCAGGTGTTGTAATTTTGGGGGAAGATTCCACAAAAGAAAAGATCTTTTGTGATTGGTATGGCATTGATACACAAGAAGTTAATACATTTGACATGCCACAAGACGTGACAAAAATCTCATTAGTAGGTAAGTTTAGTAGAGGAGACTTAAATACTTTATTTATATTGTTGTCCAAAGTAAAAAAAGATTTAACTATTTATTCTACTGATCCAGACTCTCCTGCTAGTAAGATAGCAAAAGCATTGATAAGGAGAAAAATATAATGGAACTTTTATTAGGAGGATTAGTAGCAGGAACTTTAACAGCTCTTGCTTTTATACTATTAATAGAAAAGAGTAGTCCTAAAATTAAAAAATTACTACTAGGACATTACTTATTTACAGATATAGTAGGTACAGCACTTGCATACATTGCATTACCGGTAGTAGGATTAGCTACTATGGTTAGCGCTTCAACTGTTTGTATACTATTAACAACTTATTTGTATTGGAGAAGAACAACAATTAAGTACATAACTATTAAAGATTTACTATTTGGAAAAAACTAAAATGACCAGGGTTATGCGAGTATTTCATACTGAAGAAGATAAAATGTATTTTAATTTCTTTGAAAAGAGGGAATGGCCTAATATAATTAATGCTTTCTTTCTTGCCGGAGGTTTAACCATTCCAGAGAAGGTAGACCAGGATAAAACAATAGAAGAATTAACCGAGGAAGATTATACAATCTTCTTTGAAGAAATAGGTTACTCAGTTGTTAATTTTGAAGATATAAAAAAAGAAGATTTATTTTTATTAAATACTGTTACTAATTTCCCAGATAAGGAGGTATTACATTAATGAAAAAACTAAAAACTACTATAGGTATTTGTGGACCACGTCTTAGTGGGAAAGATACAGTGGCTGATATTATTTTTATTCAGACATCTATAAATAAATTATCATTAGCAGATCCTATAAAAGAACAATATTCTGATATTATGAATATTAAAAAAGATACTTTGTATATGCAAGGTTCAGAAAAAGAGAAACATAGAATAGGATTAATTACACTAGGAGCTATCCGAAGATTTGATGAGTTAGATTGGTGGTGCAGTGCTCTTCATAAACTAGCATTGACTAGAGATCAAAAAGAAGTAGTTATTCCAGATATTCGTTTTGAAAATGAAGTTCAATATTTTAAAGATAATAGTACTAATTTTATCTTAATAGAGGTTACTGCAGATAAAGCAAGCTTAATTAGTAGGGGATGGAGACCAAACTTTGCAGATAGTACTACTACTGAGACTGAAAGATGTAAATTTATAGATAAAGTAAACTATTTTGTAGATAATTCAAGTACTATAGATAGCTTAAAAGATCTTACAAAAACTATTATATCAAAAAATAACTTGCATTGAACATAAAACTAACCGTAAATTAGGAGAGAATATGAAATTAGAACTGTTAGAAATTAGACTAGTAACTCAAGCCGTGGGCGGAGCCACCATGAAGGGAGCGGACGCGCCGCTAGTCGCAGCTCTTTTATCTAAATTAGAAAAAGAGTATAATAGGCTTGAGAAACTAGAAAAGAAAAAGCAAACGGAGGAGATATACCTGCATGAGCACTAAAAAAACATATAAAGACCACTTAAAAGATGGCGTTCCAATGTCAGAGAACAAGAAAAAGTTTCATAAAAATTGGGGGCCAGAGGAGTGTATTTCTGAATTAAAAGGTCTTGCTAGTAATGATCCCGGAAAAGTATTAACCAGAAATTATGTTAGAGTTAATTCTAAGATGTCTGAGTCTACATGGAATAGATATTTCGGAACATTCGAGGAATTTAAACGCCAAGCTGGAATAAAGCTAACTAGACAACAACATGCAGTGGAACGTGATATTGCAAAGCACGCAAGTGTAGATCATTATAAGGAATTAGATACTCGGCATGATTGGGGAGAAAACTATAGTAGAACTAGTGGTTCTAAAGAAAAGGTGATACTGGTTGGATCAGACTTTCATGATATGCATATAGATCCCTTTTTTCTAAGAGTATTTTTAGATACTGCTGAACGCTTACAGCCTACAGATGTTTGTCTAAATGGAGATATATATGATCTCCCAGAATTTAGTAACTATTCAGTAGATCCTAGATTATGGAATCCTGGTAAACGTGTTAGGTTTGTTCATGATAAAATTCTTAGTCCTCTTAGAGAAATTAGTGATACCATGAACATTGATATGTTAGAAGGAAATCATGAGTATAGACTAGCAAGAGAAAGTGCTAACTTTACTAATGCATTAACCATTATGGAAGATGTGCATGGGAAAGATCTTAGATGGCTTCTAGGATTAGATAAATTTGAGATTAATTATATTTCAAAGGCAAGTGCTGCCACATTTACTAAAGGTCATATAAAGAAAGAACTACGTAAGAACTGGAAAGTTTATTATGATAGTGTTCTTGCCCATCATTATCCAATTGGTCAGCGAATGGGAATGCCAGGTTGGCATGGCCATCATCATAAACATATTGTATGGCCTCACTTTAATCCTACCTTTGGTCCATATGAGTGGCACCAAGTCGGAGCTGGTCACATTAGATCAGCAACTTATACTAATGCAGATGACATGTGGCAAAATGGATTTCTTATAGCCTACGTTAATTCGTCAACCAAACAATCTATATTTGAATATATTCAAGTAACTGATATGGCTATATCTGGCGGAAAGTTCTACCGTAGGAAAAAGTCAGAACAATACTAACTGTCATATTGACATAGTAAGTATGTCAAAAAGATAAGGGAGATGTCAAACTGTCAGCCTCTCTTGCCACCCTGTCTTAAAAAACTAAATGGCATCCTATTTGCATATAGTAGGGTAGAAGATGGAACGGCTAACTTATCGAGATAAAAACTATTTTGTTATAACAAAAATATCTGCTTCCAAAATAGATAATCCGAAACAACTAAAAGATAGTTGGAAAGCCGATTTAGTATTGAGACAGGGTAATACCTTTTGGATACTACAAGAACTAATAGAAGCAGAGTTCACCGAAATTAAGGAGAATAAATAATATGCAATACTTACTAAGAAATCCATATAGAGGAACGATGAGTACTTTCAAACACATATTTGATGAGATAGAAGATGTTTTATCAACTTCATGGGATTATATTCCTACAAGATCATCAAATAGTAAGTTTAAAACAAACTCTACAGAGAATGCTGTAGAAATAACAGCTGAAGTTCCTGGGTTTAGCAAAAAAGATATTAGTATTACTACTGAAGATAATATCCTGATTATTAAAGGAGAATTATCTAATGGAGGAGACACGGATGGAGATTTAATAAAATCAAACTCTTTTGAAAAAAGATATGCTGTCTCTAATGATATGGATGTAGATAATACTGTAGCTAAATGTACGAATGGGATATTGATGGTTAATATTCCTAAAGTAGTTCCGGAAATAGTTAGTAAAACTATAAAAATTAAGTAATAATACTTAATTTAATATGACAATAGGGCGATAGAAATCGCCCTATTTGTGTTAATAAAGGAGATTTTTATGAAACTAGTTTATGTAGCAGGAAAATACTCAGATAAAACTCTACATGATACTTTTGATAATGTAAGAGCTGCAGAAAAAGTAGCTAGAGATTTATGGAAAGAAAAAATTCCATGCATTTGTCCTCATAAAAATGCAGAAATGTTTGATGATATAGCTAGCTGGAAAACATTTATGGACGGAAGTATTGAAATATTAAAACGTTGTGATGCTTTACTAGCTGTAAGTAATTGGAAAAATTCTAAGGGAGCTAAATTAGAAATCAAATATGCTCAAAAGAATAATATTCCTGTATTTTTTAAAACAAAAGCTTGTGTAAATTGGATTAATAAAAATGGGTAATGCATTAGAAGGTCTTAATACTGAACAATTACGGGCTGTAAAGCAACTTAAGGGTCCCCAGTTAATATTAGCAGGGGCAGGCTCTGGAAAAACAAGAACTATCACCCACAAAATAGCATATTTAGTAGAATCGGGTACAGAGCCAAAAGATATTCTTGCTATTACCTTTACAAATAAAGCGGCCAACGAAATGAAGAAACGGATTAGTAAATTAGTTGGACCTAAAAGTGAGGATATTACCGCAAAAACCTTTCACTCTTTCTGCTATCAAGTTTTAAGAAAAGAGCATAAGCATGTAAATTTAAAAAAGAATTTTAGTATATATGATGAAAAGGAAAAGACTAAAATATTAAAAAAACTTACATCAGTTGATGAGGAGAGTTTAATAGATTGTAAAGAAGTAAGAAGTTTAATTTCAAAAGCTAAAAATGAAATGAAGTCTCCACAGATATTACTAGCTGAGGTACAAAATGTGTATGATGAAGAAGTTGCGCAAATATATAATAGTTATCAAGAAATACTTAGTAATAATAATGCTGTAGATTTCGATGATTTACTAATAAAAGCAAACGAAGCTTTAACTAATAAAGATGCTTTAGACTTCTGGCAAGATAGATTTAAGTATATATTTGTAGATGAATTTCAAGATACTAACAAACCACAATTTAAATTAGTTAGAGCATTAGCTAAAAAACATAAAAATTTATGTGTTGTAGGAGATGATAATCAATCTATTTATGGCTGGAGAGGATCAGATATTCAATATATTATTGATTTCGATGATTGGTTTCCAGATAGAAAAATATATAATTTACAAACTAATTATAGATCTACTCCAACTATTATAGAAGCAGCATCTGAAATGATAAAGCTAAATATAAATAGAACTGATAAAAGATTGCGGGCACACAAAAAAGTAAATGGTCATAAAATATATAAATTCTCAGGCCTAAATGAATATAGTGAAGCTAAAAGAGTTGCTGATAGAATCTTATTGCACTTAAAGCAATATAAACCAGAAGATATAGCAATTCTTTATAGAACAAATTCTCAAAGTAAAGCTATTGAGGATATTTTACGCTCCAGATATATTCCTTATCAAGTTTTGGGCGGAGTAAACTTCTATGAAAGAAAAGAAGTTAAAGATATAATTGCCTACTTACGTGTGCTCGCAAATCCTTATGATTCATTATCCTTAGAAAGGATTATAAACTTTCCTCCTAGAAAGATTGGACATAAAACTCTGGAAGAGCTAAAAGAAATAGCCATAGAAAATAATATATCTTTATGGGAGAGCTGTTTACATAGTGAAAATAAATCTATTCAAGAGTTTATAGCATTAATGAATAGAGCAAAGAATTTATCCAGTATTAGAAAAATTACTAAGGATATAATTGATTCATTTAAGATTATTGAATATTGGAATAAATTTGAGGTAGACAGTGGTTCCGATAAAGCAGGTAACGTAATGGAATTTCTAAAAACTGCAGAAGACTATGATCAGAAGGCAGGTCTAGAAGACTTTCTAGAATTTCTACAGTTATTAATAGGAGATAAAGGAGAAAGTAATGGAGTTAAGTTAATGACTGCCCATGCTTCCAAGGGTTTGGAATTTCCTATTGTATTTATTGTGGGGATGGGAGAAGGTTTATTTCCATTACGTTGTCAAACTTGGACAGAATTAGAAGAAGAAAGAAGACTATTTTATGTTGCGCTTACTAGAGCTGAAGACATATCTTATGTTTCTTTTCCAGAAACTAGAACAATATATGGTTCTTCTAAATCTTACACAGAATCACATCTTATAAGAAGCATTTCCCAAAAACTTATAAAGGAGATATAATGGTTACAACTTTTAAAAATAAAATAATATTTTATAGACACTTTCTATACGGAAGTGCCTTATTAATTGGAACGTTAATAGGTACTAAATTTACTTTAGGACCTTGGCCTACGATAGCTTTATATATAGCTTCTGGTTTATTTATCCTCTCTAGTCTTTTAGTAACATGGACAGTTAATAAATACCCAGAAGAATTCGAAGAAGAAATGGATCATTGGAAAGCATTGTAATATTTTGGTATAACAATATGTTACATTTCGTATCACATTACGTTACACCTTCTAAAAAACGACACAAAATAAGAAATAAGCATCCGTGTATTTCTAATAATATTAGGACTTAAAATATTTTTATTTCTTTTTAAAAAAATAATAGGGTTTGGTATAGTTCTTGTAGTATTAGGTTAAACAATAACTAATTTAGGAGAACAATTATGTTTAACTTACTAAAAAAACTAAAAAGTACCAAAGGTAATTCACTTGCTGAATTTGCCGTTGTTACTGCGATGATGGGCACTTTAGCAACCACCGCCGCACCGAAATTCGGTGGAGTTGGTGACGCGGCTAAATCAAGGTCTACCATCGCTTCTATTGACAAGATTGCGACAGCAGCTAATAACTACTACAACGCTAAAGTGTCTGAAGAAGGTCGTGGAAGATTTCCAGGACAGACTAAGTATGATGAAAAAGTTGGTGGATTTGATCTTCCAGCAGAAACACTTACGGATGCAGCAGTAGAAATATATTTAGAAACTATTCTGAATACACAGAAAACTTATGAAGCAGATTTAACCGATTATGTGTATGTCTTTTCACCAGCAGTAGATGATGAAGATGCACTCGCAGGTGATTGGATGAGTTTCGTAGGTACTACACACCAAGTAGATGTTGGATTTGATGTAGATGGTGCAACTGATTTCAAAGATAACTTTGGTAACACTGGTATATCTTCACCCTTTCAGGATGGTGCTTACATTTACTTAGTAATTGCTGGAAGTGGAAGTGGTTCAACTGCAAAAGCACCTGCTTTGATTATAGCAGACGCCGAAAACCCATCAGAACTTCACAAGGTATTAACCCCGTAAGGGATTAGCCATGTTAAAGAATAACAAAGGATTTACTCTTATCGAACTGATAATGGTTACAATCATTTTAGGTATTCTTGCTGCTGTCGCTATTCCCCGATATACAGCTACACTATACAATGCAGAAGTTAGAACTGAAAAGGCACTTGTTAGTATGGTTTGGGCTGGATGTGAATCGGAAGCACAGAATAGGTTAATAGAAAGCGGTATAGAATCATGGCCATCTAACCCATTATCAGTTTTAGGTAGAAGTCGTAGTGTTAAAATTAATTTAACACTGGGCATACCTGATGAAGACGATGAGTGGCAACTAGCTCTACCACAGAGTTATACGTTAGTCGATGATCTACCGGGACTCATGCATCAAAGACGAAATGATGAGGTATGGTATTACAGCTATGATTCAACTAATTTCGTACTTGCTGAAGAGCCTGTCCAGTATATTGCTCCTCAGTAGCATATTATTAAGTCAAGAGCCACAAGAGTCAGAGGATTCTGTGGCTCTTGATTTAAAGTCTATGTGGGATAATGTAGAATGGGTAGAGATAGAAGACATACTTGAAACAATAGTATACGAAGTGGATAACATAACCGCTACTGCTGGTGTTCGTGGAACAGAAGCAGAGGATGAAATTTTAAACTATTTATACTATAGAAAAAGTATGAAGGTTCCAGGATGAAAATAGAAAATGTTCTAGAAGGTATAGTTGGTTCATTACTAATTATTATACTTGCTATAGTCTTGATACCAAAAGAAAAAGTTACTAATGAACCTGTAATTATAGAAGATACATTTAATCAATATCCTCTAATAGCTTGGAAAGACACTGATAAAAAGGGAGATATTATTAAGATTAGATATAGAGTTTCTAATAGAGATACATTTGTAGAAGTTCTTGATCATCAAGGTAATGTAGTTCATAAACAACCATTTCAAAGAAGTCCTTGGAAAGATGGAACTCCACGAGATTTTACATATAGTTGGACGTTATATTATACACAAGATTATGGGGATGAAATATTACCTGGAGAATATGAAATACGAGTTTGTCACAAGTACTCAAGTAATGTTGATTTAAGTATTCGAATAACAATATAGAATATATTGTTCCTAACTAAAAATTAAAAAGCTCTAATTCTTAATGATCTAGGAACTATCTTTAATAATTTATTAAGATTTTTATTCATTTTTCTAGGAGCATTAGGATTTCTAATATTTTGTTTAGAAATCCCAGCCTTAATCAATTTATTAAAAGCTCTTCGTTCTGTAAACGGCTCATTATATTTCCATTCAATAAATATTATATTGTGTTCTTTTAGTAATTGTTTTTTTAACTTATCTCGTTTTTTACCGTTCAAGAACTCCCTCTTAGTTTTATGCCAATAATTAGGAAATTTATAGTGTTGTTCTCCGTGATATTCTACCACTAGTTTATATCTTTTAAAGTAAATATCAGCATACATTAATATAAAATCCCCACTTGTTAACCAATCCCAAGAAACTTCCATCTCATAATCAGCTCCTTTTAACATATACGAGATAATAGTAGCTGTCCTTTGCTGTCCTTTAGAACATTTACCCTTCCTAAGAGTTGTTCTTCTAGTGTCTAAGACCTGTCGTACAGCTTGTTTCCCTCTACTACGAGGATGTAATTTGGTTGTTTTTATCATTAGTATTTATCTATTAATTTATTTTAAGCCCCAGCCACTTACCACACCGCCCGCCATTACATTTTTAGATCTGAAGGCTGCAATAGTCAAACCACCTTATTAAAATACATCACCTGCTAAAACATCATCGATTGCTTTTTTGATAGCCTTCTCAGTAATATCAACCTGGCCATCTATATCAGCTTTCCATATCTCTTTTTTAGCTCCATTATGAAATAGTGCTACAGAGGGGTAATTTCTTATTCTTAATTTTTTAACAAGGGATTTAGCATCTTTAGATTTAATTGTAAAAATATCACAATCATTATATCCTTTTATTCCTTCAAGTATTCCAGAATCAAGAGATGCTTCCTGCCACTCTGAAGTAAATTTCACTACGTAAAATCCTTTAGAAATTGTTTTTTTAAAGTTATCATCTGTTACTATTACTTTTGTCTCTACTGGACCATCTTGTCCCCATACCAACTCACTCCAAGATACAAATAAAACAAGACCAAATATCCAGTATAATATCTTTTTAAATTTCATAATTACTTATCCTTCTTTTTTGCAATTTTGATTCTTAAATCAGTAACTTTTTGTTCTAGCTCATCTAATCTATCTAAAACCTCATCCATATCCTCTTGAAGCGTTCCAACCTGGTCTTTATATTGTTCATAGGAACTAGGCCAGTTATAGCCGGGTGCTTTTGATGGATATTCTTGTTCGTAAATATTATCTATTCTAGGTAACTCTTTTGCTTCTTGAATGTCTGCTTGCAACATGTACCACATACCAACTAATGATGCTATCCCTGTTGCAGCAACTACCATAGTTTGTACAGATAATGTAAACTTAGTACTTAGTACTGCCTCCTCACTTAATTCTTTTGGTCGTGCTATTATTTTGGTTGCGATAGGTGGTTCAACTTTAAGTTTTGGTTTAGATTTTGATTTTGAAATTTGTTTTTGTAATAGTCTATCTCTCTTTGCCTTTTCACTCTCTGACTGAGCTTTACCAGCCTGTGCCATTACAACTTCAGTTAAATCTGCAACTGTAACATAGCCTAATTCAACAAGAATTTCGCCTAATTTTCTATCATCTCCATTACTTTGTTTTTCAATAGCTTCTGCTACTTGTTTTTTCGTAATGATATCGGCATCCATTAAAAGTTTGCCCAGCTTGGCGCCGTTCATTACCATCACACGTTTTCTCTAAATTGTACATCAAATATATCGTGGTCATCAGTACCTTTATATTCTATTTGTATTATATCTGCCTCACCGCCAAAATGTTGAGCTATTCCTTTCAATGTTCCTATTGCTAAAGGTGCCAATC
>CALBXV010000128.1 GCA_937890045.1 uncultured archaeon | reverse complement strand
ACTTATGGATACTACCAAACCCAGGTGATGCAGGTTCATCACTCGGTTGTGCAGCATATGTTTATGGGGAACACGTGAATTGGACATCCCCATTTATAGGTTATGATATTAAAGGTAGGTATCCAGTTAAGAAAGTATTAAACGAGTTACTTGAAGGTAATATCGTTGGTGTGGCAAACGGAAGGGCAGAGTTTGGACCGAGAGCATTAGGTAACAGAAGTTTGTTGGCAGATCCTCGTGGTAAGAAAATTAAAGATAAAGTAAATAAAATCAAACATAGACAAGAGTTTAGACCTTTTGCACCATCGGTGTTAGAAGAGCACGCACATGAAATTTTCGATATGCCAGTTAAGAAGTCTCAGTTTATGCAGTTTGTAGCAGATTGTAAATATCCAGATAAGTATCCTGCAATTTGTCATGTGGATGGAACTTCAAGAGTTCAGACAGTAAGTAAAGATGATAATCCAGGCTATTACAAGCTTATTAAAGAGTTTTATGAGAAAACAGGTTGTCCTATGGTGTTAAATACAAGTTTAAATGTCAAAGGAAAACCAATAGTGAATAGTTATTTAGGTGGAGTTGGATTTTCTAAGAAATATAAAGTAAAGGTGTTTTAATAGAATTTATTGGTATGGAGAATATATATTTAGTAGAACCATCATTTTTATATGAAGATATTCAAGTACGATTACCGTATTCTACGGGTTTGATTTGGTCTCATTGTAAAACAAATAAGATTATAGAAAAAAACTATAAACTTTCTGATATTTTATTTGTACGTGATGAAATAGATAAGTTTGTTGATAACATACACAATCCATCAGTAATTGGTTTTTCTTGTTTTGTTTGGAATTGGGCATTTAATAATGAAGTTGCTAAAGTAATAAAAGAAAAGTATCCTGATTGTGTTATTGTATATGGTGGACAACACCAACCTTCTGCAGATAGATTAAAACATGAAAAAGACTTTTTTAAAAAACACTCATATGTAAATATGTTAGTTCATGGTGAGGGTGAGTTAACTTTTGAACAAATTCTTTTAGAAAATTTAAAGGAAAAGGATTGGTCTAAAGTAACAGGTATAACTTATCAAACAAATAATTATAAATTTGTTACAACTTTATCAACACCAAGAATTACAGATATTGATTCTATGCCAAGTCCATATTTAGATGGAACTTTTAATAATCTTGTTGAAAAATATAAAGATAAGAACTTTAGATTTACTTGTACTATTGAAGGAGTTAGAGGATGCCCGTATAGATGTACTTTTTGTGAAATAGGTAGTTTATATTTTCAAAAATTACAAAGACAAAGTTTTAATAAGTTAAAAAAAGAAATTGAATGGATGTCAGAAAATAAAGTTGTTTATATTGATAATGCAGATTCAAATTTTGGACTTTTTGAAGATAGAGATTTAAAAGTGGCAAAATTATTAGTTTATTTAAAAAAGAAAAAAGGATTTCCAATTAGTTTTAGAAATGATTGGGCAAAAGATAGAGGTGAACGATGTATTCCTATTGCAAAAGTTTTAAATGAGGAGGATTTGAATAAGGGGTTGACTTTAGCATTTCAATCATTATATGAACCAACTTTAAAGGCTATAATGAGAAAGAATGTAACGGGGAAATATATGAAAGAATTTTTAAAGAAATGTAAAGAAGAAAATTTACCTATATATGTTGAACTTATACTTGGTTTACCAGAAGAAACATTAGAATCCTTTAAAAGAGGAATATTTACTTTAATGAATAATAACCAACATAATTATATAGGTATTTATCCGCTAAGTATTTTACCAAATACACCCTTTGGTGATCCTGTATATATAAAAAAGTATGGAGTGAAATATAGAAAGACTAAATCCCTTTCTTATCATATTACAAATACGGAAATGAGTGCACAAGAAGATGAAAAAATTGTTTGTGAAACAAATACTATGACACATGAAGAAATATTAAAGGCCCATAATTTCAGATGGTTTTTAATGATTTGTCATTTTTTTGGAATTACTCAATTTATAGCAAGGTTTTTTAAAAATTATTTAGATATTTCTTATGAAAGTTTTTATGATAAATTATATGAGTATTTTATAAAAAAAGAAGATACTGTTTTGGGAGATGAAATTAAAAAGTTTAAAGTAGCAATAAAAGAAGTTTTTAATGATTCAAGATATTGGGGGTGGTATTTGGAAGATGGTAGGACATGGGAATTTGATGAAGGAAGTATATTTAAAATTTTTAAACAAAAAGATCAATTTTATAGAGAGATTAGAAGATTTATTGTTGAAGAAATATACGCTGATGATTTATCAATTATAGATTCAATAATGGAATATCAAGAGAATGCATTGATTATTCCAGATAAAAAATATCCGTATAAACTTAATTTAGATTACAATATTCATGATGTAGTAAAAAATAATAAAAATTTGATGAATGGTGATTATGTATATGATATTGATGGAATGCCAAAGTCAAAAAATTATAATGGAGACATGATAAAATGGTGTCGTGAGTTATATTGGTGGGGGAGAAAAGAAGGTAGATATAAGTCAATAATAAGGAGTTATAATGATTAATGTTTTGTTTCTTAGTGATACACGTAGTCAATCTACTCCTGAAGAATTTGGTAAATCAAAATTACCGAGGAATATACAGAAGTCAAAGTGTGAGGGTGATATTCCATTTTTAGATTATTTAAAAATTAGAACTTCATCATCGGTAAATTTGGGAAGGGGAAATAGTTTAACTTCTTCTAATTTTTTTAAAACTGTCAATTTTTTGACGGACGATTTTACTGAGAAATATGTTATTTTTTATGATGTGTTTGATGGTAAAAAATCATTTGAAAATTTAGTTAAAACTAAGAGAATTTTAAATGATTTGAGAAATAAAAAGTGTTATGTTATTTTTTTCCATACAGACTGTGTTGGATGGCAATTTAATAAACAGGATATGTATTGGTTAGAATTTAAAGAATTAGTAGAAAACCAAAATATAGATATAGATAGATTCGGATTTATTATGTACGAAACAGTTTTGAAAGATGATTATGATAAGGTTGGTGAAATTGATATAGATTTTTATTCATTTAATGATACTTCTAAATTTATTTATCATCCAGATAACTTTGCACGGTCATCTCAGTTGGATAAAAATACTTTATCAAGAATGTTTCGTATTTCCAAAGGATATTATAGACAATTTAAGTATTGTTCTCATAATAATAATATTAAAGATCATAGAGTTGAATTACTTTTGTTTTTAATAAAAAATAATTTATTGGATGATGGAGTGACAACTTGGTTTGGGGGAGAGGAGCCCAAGGCACAGGGGGTAGGTGAATTAGACTTTACAAAATTTAATAGTGTTAGTAGGGGTATAGTTGATTATAGTAAAGAATATGGAAAGGAATCAGTAGAATTTGCCAATAAGTTTATTCCAAATAGTTATGATTCAAAAGAAGAGGGTTTTTTCACTTTTTTGAATCTCATTCCATATTTTAATAGTTATTTTAATATAATAACGGAAACTTCTTGGGGACCAGGTTATGATTTTGAAGTTCCACAGAAAATACATTTAACAGAGAAAGTTTGGAAACCTATATCTACATTTCAACCTTTTATTTTAATATCAACAAAAAACAATTTAAAGAAATTACGTGAGTGGGGATTTAGAACTTTTGATGGGTTTATTGATGAATCATATGATGAGTTAGATACTTATGAAGAAAGAATAAAAATTATTAATAAAGAAATTATAAGGTTATGCGGTATGTCAAGAAAAGAATTAGATGATTGGTACTGGTCAATGGAAGATATCTTAGTTCATAATTCTGAAAATCTTACTAAGTTTATAGATATGGAATATAATAAGTTACAAAAGGTATTTGAGTATGGGTGGAGTAAAGTTTAATGAATTTATTATTTTATAGTGATACACTTGGATTAGATGGTGCATTAGATAAAGAAACTTTTTTAGATTATTTAAAATATAATAATAATTTTTTAAAGGATGTTAATTTTATAGATAATAATTTAGCAGATAAGTATGTAATTTTTTTTGATACCTACTGCGGAAAAACCTCACTTGAAAATTTATTATGTGATTCGGAAAAAATTGTTTCAGATTTACAAGATGGTAATTGTTATATATTATTTTTCTATACTGATGTAGTGAGACATCAATCAATTTTTCCACCTATGTTTAGAGAGGTGATTAAAGAACATAATATAAATGAAGATAGATTTGGATTTATGTTTTATGAAACCGTATTAGATGAAAAAAGAGATGAAGTAGATAAGATTGGAATAGATATTTATTCATTTAATAGATATTCTGTGTTATTTTATCACCCGAAAAATAATTTTTTGTTTAATATTTTTAATAATACAAGGGGATATTATAGACAATTTAAGTATTGTTCTCATAATAATAATATTAAAGATCATAGAGTTGAATTATTATTGTTTTTGATTAAACATCAATTATTAGATGATGGAATAACTACGTGGTTTGCAGGTGGAGAACCACAGGAACAGGGAGTGGATGATTTAGATTTTACTAAATTTGATAGTGTTGGTTATGGTGTTGTAGATTATAGTAAAGAGTATGGAAAAAAAGTTGTGGATTTCGCTAATAATCATGTCCCAAGTAGTTATGATTTAAAGGAAGATGGTCCTTTCGATGGACTCACTTTATTAAATCCTATTCCATATTTTAATAGTTATTTTAATATAGTAACTGAATGTTCGTGGGGTCCAAACATTGATAATAATGATTTACAGAAAATAACAATAACGGAGAAGGTATGGAAACCCATAGTTACTTTCCAACCATTTATTCTTATATCGATGAAAAATAGTTTAAAGAAATTACGTGAGTGGGGATTTAGAACTTTTGATGGGTTTATTGATGAATCATATGATGAGTTAGATACTTATAGTGAGAGAAAGAAGGTAATAAATAAAGAGATTATTAGACTTTGTAATATGTCGAGAAAAGAATTAGATGATTGGTATTGGTCAATGGAAGATATTCTACAGCATAATGCCGATAACCTTGTTAAGTTTACAGATAA
>CALBXV010000127.1 GCA_937890045.1 uncultured archaeon | reverse complement strand
TAGGTGTAAAAATTAACACTTTACCTCTAACTCCTGAAAAGATTCTAGATGAATTATCTGATAGGTGAATTTAATGTTCAAACCAAATTTATATTTCACTCCCTTAAATTACGATGAATTATATATTCTTCTAGAAAAATATCCTGATAACTCTAGAATAATAGGTGGAGGTACAACAATTTATGAACTTGCTCATAAAGGATTATTATCTGATATCAATGTTCTAATAGATCTCAAAAATTTGAATTTAATAAATATTATCGAAGTAAATAACTCTCTGAAAATTGAAACGTCAGTTACTTTTAACCAAATGGAAAATAACTCTATTATAACTGGTTCTCATTCTTATTCTTCTATTAGCGATTCTCTTAAACAAATTCATCCAATTCAAGTTAAGAATGTTGCTACTATTGGAGGAACTATTTGTGCTAGTATACCATTTTATGATTTACCAGTTAGTTTAGTATCTTCTGATTCTAAAGTTATTATATCTTCTAGTAATGGTGAAAGATCTGTTCCAATAGATGAATTTTTTATAGACTATTTCTTTACTATTTTACAATCTGGTGAATTTGTCCGTGAATTACTAATTCCTAACTTATCAAATTCTGCTGGCGCGTTTGAAAAATTTGCGTTAACTGGAAATGATTGGGCGTTAGTTAACGCTTCAATACAAATTCAACTTGATGAAAATAAATGTATTAAATATGTTAGAATAGCATTAGGAGGTGGTATTGGTAATAAAATAATACGAGCGATTAATGTAGAAAATTCTCTCATAAATCAAATTCCTAATCTAAATATTATTAATAAATCTTCTAAATTAATTTTTGATGATGTTAATCCAATTGATGATGTCCGCGCATCATCTAATTATAGAAAAAAATTATATCCTGTTATAATTAAAAAAGTAATTCTTAAATCTCTAAATCGTCTTGGTGTTAATCTGAATTGAGTGTTAAAATTTCATTAATTGTTAATAATCAAAATTATAAACTATATGTTGAACCGTATGAAACACTTAATTTTATTCTACGAGAAAAATTAGGATTTACAGGTACAAAACAAGGTTGTGATACTGGTGGTTGTGGTTCGTGTACTGTTATTCTAGATGGAAAAGCTGTTTATTCATGTATGACATTTGGTGTTAAAGTTAATGGTTCTAATATATTAACTATTGAAGGATTAAAAAAGAATGAAATATTGGATCCTGTACAACAATCATTTGTTGATAATGCTGCTTTACAATGTGGCTATTGTACACCTGGTTTTGTTATGAGTGTTAAAGCATTATTAGATGAAAATAAGAATCCTGATGAAGATACTATTAGAGATTATCTTGTTGGTAATATCTGCCGTTGTACTGGTTATACTAAAATAATTAAGGCTGTTAAAGATTTATCTAAAAAATAAATTGTTATTCCTATGTTAATACTTCTCTAATCTCACGTTTATATCATCCTTTCAATAGTTAAAATTTATTAGAATCTTAATCTGAAAACATATTACATTGAATCCTAAAATAATTGTAGACCCCCCAGGACCTAAAAGTAAAGCTCTAGTTGAAAGAGAACAAAAATCTGTATCTCATGCACATGCTCATTATCTTCCAATAGCAATTAAACGCGGTTATGATAATATGGTTGAAGATGTAGACGGAAATACATATTTAGACTTAACAGCAGGCGCTGCTGTTATGGGTGTAGGATATAAACGTAAAGAAGTAGTTGATTCTATCAATAAACAAATGCAGAATATTCTTGCTCATAGTATATTCTTTGCTACATTTGAACCTCATATTCAATTAGCAGAAAAAATAAAAGAATTAATACCTTTTAATACGCTTAAAAATTCCCGTATATCCTTTGGCGCGTCTGGTTCTGAAGCTGTAGAAATGGCTTTATCACTAACAAGAACTAAAAAATTATCAATAATCTCTCTATTCCCATCATATCATGGAAGAACACTAGCTACTAATTCACTAACAGGTATGAAATCTTCTTTTAGAAAAAACTTAGTTCCATTATCTTCTGGAGTAATACATGCTCCATATCCAGATAGCTATAGAAATCCTTTTGGATTAGATAATTTTGATGCACATGATGCAGCTGCAAATTATGTTGAAAATTTATTAACCACTTTAGTTCCACCAGAAGATGTTGGAGCAATAATAATGGAGCCTATTGGAGGTTCAGGTGGATATCAAGTACCTTCGAATTCTTATATGAAACGTATAAAAAAACTTTGTAAAGATCATGACATCTTGTTTATTGCTGATGAAGTACAAACAGGATTTGGACGAACTGGAAAAATGTTTGGAATGGAGCATTTTGATATAGAACCTGATATGATGACTATTGGGAAAGTCCTCGGCGGTGGATTACCTATTGGCGCGTTAGTTGCTACTGAAAAATTAATGCAAAACTGGAAACCTGGAGATTGGGGATCTACATTTGGAGGAAATTTGTTATCTATGACTGCTGGATTGTCGACATTAGAAATAATTCAAAAAGAAAAATTAGATAAAAATGCTGAGATGAGAGGAAAACAATTAATGGATGGTTTAAAAGATTTAATGAAAAAAAATAATATAATTGGAGATGTAAGGGGTAAAGGGCTTATGTTAGCGTTTGAACTTGTTAAAGACAGAAAAACGAAAGTTCCTGCTCCAGATGAAGCTAGAGCGTTAGTAAATTTGTGTATGAAATCTGGTCTATTAGTTAGTACTTGTGGAACATATGGTAGTACAGTTCGATTGCTACCTCCATTAACTTTAAGTGAAAATGAAGCCGGAATATCTTTAGATCTAATTACTAAATCAATTAATAATATATAATAAATAACGTAGAAATGTTATTTGGATTATAAATGAATAGATGAACTATGAATAAATATAATCACTTACTCAATCTAAATCTTGAAGAAGAAGAAAATAAAATACTGAATTTTATTCGTAAAACTGTTTCTGCATCAAAAAAACAGGGTGTAGTTATTGGAATAAGTGGAGGAATTGATAGTGCTGTTGTGGCTCAATTATGTGTTAAAGCACTTAATAAAGAAAATATATTATCTCTTTTAATGTTTGAAAAAGATAAAAATAATATTGATTATAAACATGCCAAAAATTTGATTAATGTTCTATCTGTCAAATTCATTGATTGTCCAATAACTAATATTTTCAATACTTTTGTAAATAATATCGATATTAACAATGATAAAATAGCTCTTGGTAATGTAAAAGCTAGAATTCGTATGACACTTTTGTATTATTATGCAAACGTCTATGACTATTTAGTAGTAGGAACTGGTGACCTTAGTGAAAAACTAATGGGCTATTTTACTAAATATGGTGACGGAGGAGCTGATTTCTTCCCTATCTCTCATTTATATAAATCACAAATAAAACAGTTGGCAAAATATTTTGATATTGATGAAGAAATAATAAAGAAACCCCCATCACCAAATTTATGGGATGGCCACAAGGCTAGTGATGAATTACCACTTGAATATGAAAAACTAGATTTAGTTCTTTTTAAACTCTTTAAAGAACAAATTTCTGATAGTATGATTTCACAACAACTAAATATTCCAATAAATATAATTAATGAAATTTCTAATAGAATGGAAACTAATAAGCATAAACATGTTTCTCAACCGCAAATATAATAAATATAATTATGGTTTATAATTACACATCATAAGTGTTGTTTTATGGAAAATCTTAAATCAGTTAAATTATGTGGCGCATCAATAAAACGTGTTGAAGATCCAAAATATATGACTGGAAGAGGAATGTATGTTGATGACATAAAAATTTCAGGCATGCTACATGTCGCTATCTTAAGAAGTCCATATGCGCACGCAAAAATAAAAAATATTGATGTGTCAAAAGCAAATAAAATTGCTGGTGTTCATATTATATTAACTGGAGCTGATTTAATCAAAGATATAGACTCTTTACCAATTGGAACCGGTGATGATGTACAATCAACACCAAGACCTATTCTTGCATATCGTGAAGTTAATTATATTGGTGAACCAGTAGCATTGGCGGTAGCTGAAAATACATATTCTGCATATGATGCAACTGATTTGATAGAAATTGAATATGAGCCACTTGTAGTAGTTCATGATCCAATAGAGTCTCTAGATGTCGGGTCAACAAAAGTTCATGAATATCTTGATAATAACCTTATCTGTAAAAATATTTTTGGGGAAGAAAATCACAATGTATTTAAAAATGCAGATCATGTTATAAAAATAAAATTAGTAAATCAAAGAGTGGCGCCTTTACCAATGGAAACAAGAGGTATTGTTGCAAATTATGAACCTAACGGTTTATTAAAAGTATGGATCTCAACTCAAGGTCCATTTTTAATAAGAGATGATCTTTCTAAAGTTTTAAAAATTCCTAGTAATAGAATTCAGGTAATTGCTCCTGATGTTGGAGGTGCTTTTGGTTGTAAAATAACTGCTTATCCTGAAGATGTTCTAGTATCTTATATTTCAAAAAAATTACAACGACCAATAAAGTGGATAGAAACTAGACGTGAAAATCTTCTAGCTACATCACATGGGAGAGATCAGATAGATTTTGTTGATGCTGCAGTTAATAAAAAAGGAAAAATTTTGGCTATTCGAACAAAAATCATTGCTGATCTAGGAGCGTATAATCATACTGGTAGTACTGATCTAGCATATATGACTGGTGTTATGGGTCCAGGACCATATATCTCTGAAAAATATTATTGCGAAGTATTTAATGTAGTTACAAATAAGGTTCCAGTTGATGCTTATAGAGGAGCAGGAAGACCTGAAGCAACTTATTTAATGGAAAGAATTATGGATCGAATTGCTAAAAAATTAAATATGGATCCTATAGAACTCCGAAGAATTAATTTTATTCCTAAATCTGATTTCCCATTTAAATCAATAACTGGTTATTTGTATGATAGCGGTGATTATAAAAAAACATTAGAAAAAGCTGTTAAAACTATAAACTATTCTAATTGGCGAAATAAACAAAAAGAATATAGAAAAAATAATCGTTATATTGGAATAGGAGTTTCTAGTTACGTTGAAATATGTGGATTTGGACCTGGCGTAATAGTCAGTAGTTCATTAACAATTGATGAATCTGGTAGAATACATGTAATATCAGGTACTTTATCTCATGGTCAAGGACATAATACTACTATGGCTCAACTTGTAGCCGATTATTTTCAAATTCCTATTGAAGACGTAAATGTCGCTTGTGCTAATTCTTCACAACTTGGTAAGACTGCATGTACAGCTGGGAGTAGAGCGGTATCTGTTGGCAGTATGTCTATTTTTAAATCTGCGGAAAAAATAAAAGAGAAATTAAAAGATATTGCATCTCATACATTTGAAGCTCGAAAAGAAGATTTAATATATGCCGATGGAAAAATTTTTGTTACAGGACTTCCTGATAACGCTATTTCACTAAATGAGCTAGCACAAATTGCATATAAACCAAATAAATTACCTGATAATATAGAACCTGGTTTATCTGCCTATTCTTCATATTCTCCAGAAAATCATACTTATCCTTTTGGAACTCATATTGCTATTGTTGAAGTTGATATAATTACTGGTAAAACTAATATTTTAGAATATTTAGCAGTTGATGATATTGGTAATGTTATTAATCCGATGATTGTTGAAGGTCAAGTTCATGGAGGAGTAATTCAAGGTATTAGTCAGGCATTACTTGAAGAAATTATTTATGATGATGAAGGTCAATTATTAAGTTCTTCTTTAATGGATTATTTAATTCCAACCGCTTATGAATCACCTAATATTAATTCAACACGAACAGTTACTCCATCACCTTCAAATATTTTTGGTGTTAAAGGTGTTGGTGAAGTAGGAACTATTGCAGCTACTCCTGCTATAATGAATGCAGTTGAAGATGCTTTATCACCATTTAATTTAGAAATAGATAAAATGCCTGCTAAACCAGATTATATCTTGAATCTACTTAATTCATCTAAACCTAAATAAATTTATATTATGAGGCTATTCTATGTCAAATATTGTTGAAGCTAATAAAGAATTTAGTATTAACTCTTCTATAGATAAGGTATGGCTTTTTTTCTCAGATATTGGTAAACTATTAAGTTGTATACCTGATTGTCAAAATATTACTGTTAAAAACTCTGATGAAGCAGAAATTTCAATAAAAATGAAATTAGGATATATCTCAAAAACTTTTAGCATGTCAATTCAAGTTTCTGAAAAAACCCAAAATCAGTATTTAATATTCAAGGCTTCTGGTGATGATGCTGAATTAACTGGTAAAGTAACACTAGATTCTAAAAATAATCTGACTTTTATTAAATATAATTCAACTATAACTCCTAAATCTGCTTTAGGAAAAATGGCAATATCTTTTATGGGACAAAATTTAATTGATCAACAATCAGAACGTTTTGTAAAGTGTTTAGAAAGTAAATTATCATAATTAATAAAATATTATTACTCTTAAAAATTTGATATTATTTTCTTATTTATTAATTTTAATGATGAACTTAAATCTAGTGCATCCTTAACTACATAATCTTTTAAACCTAAATTAATTAATGTTGGATTATCTGCAGGAGCTACTACAAAATGTTTAATTCCCTCTTTATCTAATTTATATAATCTCTCAGAAATCTGACTCGGTGTTCCAGTAATTGATAATTTATTTATAATATTATCATCTACAATTTCCATAGCTTCTTTTATCTTTCCATTCTTTAATAAATTTGAAACATTATGATAAATTTCTAATGGAACTCCTAAATTCTCTAATTGTTTAGGAAATTGCATTGGTAAATAAAATGTTACTAAAGATTTTACTAATTTTCTTGCTATTTCTTCATTTTCATGTATTCCCATTAAAATCCATGTGGCAATATCAAAATTTTTGTTAAAATCTTTTCTCTTTGCATTGTTATAACTATTTCGAAGTATTTTTACTATTTTTCTAGCCCAATCTTGAGTGTATACGTCAGATAATATTGCGCCATCTCCTACTTCACCTGCAAGCTCAAAAGCTTTTGGACCTACTTTACCTGCTAAATATATTGGTATTTTCTTTTGCACAGTTTTAGTATTGATACTAACGCCTTTATATTGAAATTGTGTACCGTTAAAATCCAATACTTGACCACTAAGTAGAGATTTTATGATTAGTACTGCTTCTCTTAAAATATTTATTCTGTTTTTACTACTAACTTTAAATTGCTGTAACATTATTTCATTTCCTATTGATAAGCCACATATTGATCTGCCGTTTGAAATTTCATCTAATGTTGCTAAAGACTGAGCTACAAATGCTGGATTTCGTAAAAATATGTGTGTAACTCCAGGCCCTATTCTTATTTTTCTAGTTGATGTAGAACAAATAGCCATAATTGGCCATGGGTCTCTATACCATATTTCATCTGCTACCCAAATTGCTTCAAAATTATTCTTTTCACATGTTACTGCTAAATTAATTGATTCCTTAATATCTACTGAAGGAAGTAAAGAAAAACTAAATTTAGACATAAACTTTCTTTTTTTATCTTAATTTGAAAAAAATTGGTTAAACCGGTTCTCCATGAACTGGTATGCATTCAGCAATATATTCTTGCCATTCTTCTAATAATTTTTTCACTTCGGGTGTCTCACCGTCTTTAGCATAGCTCTCAACATCTGTTATGTCTATGACTTCTATGTAATCATATGTTTGATCTCCCCAGAACGCTCCATTTATTTTATAAACATCATATGTCTTTATTGATTTCGCGTTTCTTGCTACCGGATAATCTCTTTCTTTTACCCATTTCTCATAATCTGATGGTTTAACATCTTTTTTTAATTTATTTAGAAAAAATACTTTAGTCATTTAATATTATTTTGCTTTTTATTGTATTAAACTTTATTAGATTTTAATTTATTTCTAATACTTTCAGTTGCCTTTTTATTTATTGTAAATGTATGCGAATCTATAACTACTGAATATTTATCTTTCGCATATTCTATATCAAAAAAATCATTTTTCACATCTTTTAAGGTTTCTTCTGGATCTCTTTCTAATGGATTACCATATCCTCCTCCGCTTGGTGTCTCTAATTTTAGTGTGTCACCTGATTTTAATTTTAATTTTGTTACTTTGCCCCCGTGTTTAGACATTGGTTTTATTTTTCCATCTTTTGTTATTATTGACCATTTTCCTGTAGCTCCTGTTTTTCCACCTTTTAAACCATAAGCTCCAAATTTTGTTCTATCTGCCATTGTTGATAATGTTGTTTTATGTGGTGGCCAAGTTGTATATTCTTTTATTATTCCAACTCCCCCTCTATATTTTCCTTCTCCACCTTTGCCATCACGTAACGAATATTGCTTAACTAAAACTGGCCATCTATGTTCATAGACTTCAGCTAAATTATTATCTACATTTCCTGTATGTAATGCGTAAATTGCATTCACTCCATCTGCAAACGGTCTTGCTCCCCAACCTACTTCTGGATAATCATATAATATATACAAATTGTTTGTTTCTGGATCAATTCCTGATATAAATAAATTATTATCTGAACATCCTTGGCATGCTATTGATCTATCTGGCACTGCTTTTGCTAATGATCCCCATACTACACCTGCTACTCTGTTTGAAGTTTCACCTAAACCTCCAGTTGTTGGGGCAGGTCTTATTGGATTTACAATACTTCCTTTAGGAGTTCTTATTTCAATTGGTTTAAACATACCCTCATTAGCTGAACTATGAGGATCTGCAATTGATTTTACTACTGCTACTACTGCTGACATAGTCATTGCATATGGGCAATTTATTGGACCTCTGGCTTGTGAATCTGATTTTTCAAAATCACATATTATTCTATCTTTCTTTACAATTGTTTTTACAGCTATTTTGTAAGGTCTTAGTGTTACACCGTCGTTATCCATATAATCTTCAAATTCATATTCTCCTTCCGGTATTGTTGATATTCCATCTCTCATTCTATTTTCTGAATAATTTAACAATTTTTCTCTAAAATATTTCCATGTTTCTATTCCATACTTATCAATTAGTCTAATTAATCTCTTTTCTCCCGTGTTAATTGATGCTATCTGCGCTTTTATATCTGCAGTAACTTCTTCTGGCAATCTTACATTACGACGAATTATGTTTAAAACATCATTATTTATCTTGTTTTTTTGTACAATTTTAACTGGTGGAATTTGTAAAGCTTCTTGAAATGTTTCTGTAGCTGCTGATGCAAAACTTCCAGGTACCATTCCACCTACATCTGTGTGATGAGCTAATGTGGCAGAAATAGCTATGAATTCGTCTTTATAAAATATTGGCTTCATTAATGTTAAGTCTGGAAAGTGACTACCGCCAAAATATGAATCGTTAGATAGTAATATGTCTCCTTTTTCTATATTTTCGGTTCCAATTTCTTTTAAAGAATTCTGTGTTAATAGTCTCTGACATCCTAAATGAGCTGGAATGTTTTCTGCTTGTGCTAA
>CALBXV010000126.1 GCA_937890045.1 uncultured archaeon | reverse complement strand
TCTTTATTTGGCTGGATATACAGCTACACAAAAGGTATTGGATGAAATTTTCTAACCTCACCGTGTTTGAACTGGGAGTAATAACGAGAGGATGAGATGAGAAAGACACTACTAATCATTACAGCTGTGATGCTGGTTATTGGGTGTTCTAAACCTATAAACGATGAAACTCTTATTGATGTAGACGGATTAAAGTATCATCCCGAAACAAAGGAATTATATAGTGGTGATGTATTTAAGAACTATTTAGGTGGTAAGACAGAGTTTGAAGGTTCTTATAAAGCTGGTAAGGCAGATGGGAAATGGACTTACTGGGATAAGGAGGGTCGGAAGGTAAGTGAAGGAATTTATAGGGATGGACTATGGACGGAAAGCTTCTCCCTGACACAGTTTCTTCTGGAAGTGGATATACCAACTCTTGTAGAGAATCTGGCGGTTCCTGTAAAACCTCAAGCTGATTCACTCCTTGCAGCCATTATATCCGATGAAAAAAAAGGCGGTAGCCAAGAAACCTTTATCAGCCGTTTTGTTCAGTCTTCTACATTTAACGGACTTAAACTGTGGCGCCACTTTGAGGGGTTTGGCACCACTAACGCAGACATAGAGGATGGCCTCTATGCTGCGTCAGATGAGGTTATTAATCAAGTATTAGAAGTATTAGAGAACAGGTTGTATGAGTTTGGTATTTCCGAACCCACCATCCAAAAGCAGGGAAACCATCGCATTATCGTGGAGCTGGCAGGAGTAACAGATGCTGACAGGGTGGGGGCTCTCCTGGAACGCACTGCATTGCTGGAATTTGTATATTTGAAAGATGGTCCCTCCACGCAGAATATAATCACCAAAATTGACGCTATCCAATCCGACGGTGATACCGCACTTGCAGAGTTGGACACTGTTGAGGCTGACACGGGCAGTTCGCTGTTAAAACTAGCAGATGAATCATTTGAAGCTATCGGCATAAATAACTTCACATCTTTATTGATCCCCACTCCTTCCGGTGATATGGGGGTTCCTCTTTCAAACCGGCCTCGTGTAAATAATATTCTTGAACAGGAAGATGTAAAACAGATCATACAAAAAGATTACGGACGATTTGTCTGGAGCAGTGATCCTCTAACGTACGTAGAAGGGTGGGAAGATGTTTATACGCTCTACTACCTTGATGCTAATCCTAACAATCCACGCCTTACCGGGCAAGCAGTAGAGGACGCTGTGGCCGATATTTACAATGGCCAGCCTATAGTTCGTCTGAGCATGAACTCCGAAGGAGTAAAGACATGGTCAGTTATCACCAGCCGAGTAGGCGACAGAGTAGCTATTGTTCTGGATAACAAAGTTCATATGGCTCCTTCTATTCGTTCAAAGATTACTGACGGTCGTACTCAGGTGGAAGGGCTGGATGACATGGAAGAGGCCAAAGATATCGCCATTGTCCTTAGGGCGGGCAAACTTTCAGCCCCTATAAGAATAGTAAGTATTCGTGATGTTGAGAAATATTCTAAGTAGTGTTGTTAATGGGCTGTAGGATAGATCAAAATTGTTGGGATTATAATAATATGAAGAAACTAGCTGGGACGAAGACGGAAATGTGATAGAGTAACCTCACCGTGTTTGAACTGGGAGCGGTAGGTAAGGTATAAGAGAAATTATTTTAATTCTTTACGTTTCTGTTTGTTCAGCCAGA
>CALBXV010000125.1 GCA_937890045.1 uncultured archaeon | reverse complement strand
TAATATACGTCCTTAATTTGCCATTTACAATAGTATCTATTTCTTCTCCATCATTAATATCTTCTACTGCAATACGATCTTGAAATGGCCTTTCTTTTATTTCATCTATATCCTGTAGTTCCAAATCTTCCATCTTTAACTACCAGCCCTCCTACTTGGAATCTCTCTATACTCTATTGCAATGTCACTTATATTAATTGTACCAGAAGAGGGGGCATCAAGTCCTATCTGCAGGCTCTGGCACTTAAAAGGTGTAAAACTATCAGGTACTATTGCAAGTATCGTCCATGTTGAACCAGTAGATGCAAATGATCCTAATGATGTAGCAGATGTTCCACCATTCTTATAATATTCTAATACATTAGATTGTGTGGCACTAGACTTATATGTAACTATAATCTTAATAATTTCCTTGTCTATACCAGGAGATCCAAAATCATCATCTATAAGAATACATTCTGATGTGGTGCTGGCTTGAGCAGAGTCTGTCCATTTGTAAGATGTAATAGTAGTATTTGTGTCTGTAGCGAGACCAAAGAAACAATCCCCATCCCAGTCAACAGCAAAATTAGTTTGTTTTGCAGATGCTGACATTATACTAACACCCTTAGCCCACGACTCTGTATTAAAATTATATACCCACATATCGGCCTCACCTGTTGTAGGGTCCTTTCTAACAAATAATCTTCTTCTATTGGGATAATAGCCTATTACAGTATTGGAACTATAATCACTTTCCCATGTAGAATTTTTCATTTTTCCATTAATAAGATTTCTTATTCTATTGCCGTCAAAAACGTGTAGCCCTCTCTTATTCGCCCAAACTATACCCATTTCAGATTTTACTACAGCACCTGAAGACTCAACACCCATAAAATTATATTTTCCTAAAATACGCCATCTGCTGGGTGAGGGGGCAGCAATATCTACAATATACAATGTTCTTTGCTTAAAAGCTAATAACTTACCACCAAGTTCCTCTAACTTAATCCATTCCTCAGCATCACCCTTAATAATGGGTAATTTATTAGCAGTAGGAAATGTATCAAATCTATCTTTTTCAGAGTAATATAACGCATCCCTTTCCCTCAACTGAATACTATCTTTACTAGTTCTTTTAGTATTAGCAATCCATCTTCTTCTACTTGCTATAACAGAGGTAGCATATCCATCACCAGTTTGTCCAATATCAATAGATGGTTCTACCTGAGAAAAACCATTAAGAATTTCGTATGTATATGCACTTTGATCATATACCGTAATCAAAGATACTAACTGGTTTGAGTTAGCATAAGATAGTGACCACCCAGTAAATGCAGATGATGTATCAATCCTAATGCCATTCCTTAAACTAATATCTATAAGAAGTATCCACTCATCATCACTATCAATTAACCTTGTATAAATTCTTCCACCAGTAATTCTTTCATCAAATGGAGCAGTAACAGTAACAATTATTGTAAGCTTGTAGTTTGCAGTTACGGTAAATTCACCAGACATATTATATAATAATGATTCTTGGTTGCCATCATATATAAATGTAGATGCAAATTCATAATCACCTGCATTCCATGTACCAGTAGACGATTCATGAACATCTACATTAAATCCTGTTCCTGCAGCTGGCGCCAAATGATAAACGTCGCCACTGTCCCACGAGTCAGGAGATATGTCTGATGTAACAAGTGTAGTAGCATTGGTTCTACTAATAACAGTACCCTCAGCGCCATCTGTTGCGTTAGCAACCTTATATGTACCAGAATCTAGCTCAGAGTCTGTTTCTGATGGAAATGAAGCAACTGTTGTAGAAGGTAAACTTGTTCCAGACCCAGCACCGCAAAGAGCACCTACACCTGCAGTTGCAATACCCCTTGTAGGCTTAGCAAGTTGAACATTATTAGTATACCATGCATCGTAGCTGTCTGCACTTCCACCTGGAGTTAATTGAGTGCCAGTAGAGTCAAAGAAATGTTTTCTCTCTACATATCCTCTCCATATAGGATAGTTGGTAGCACCAAAATTGCCATCGGCAACCCTTAATGCTTCATCTACAAAATCATATACGGCCTTCACGCCTCCAGTTGCTGAGGATGGATATAGATTTAATGTAGCTGCCCAAGTATCGCCAGTCCTGTCCCATAATAATATCTCTGCATTCCCTACATCACACACTGCTACCCAATCTTCACCCGTATCGGCGCCTGGGGCTCCCTTTTTGTGATCAGCAGAATAATAAAATAATCCATGTCCACCTGTAATGGTATCAGTAGCACTAGTGGCACCTATATCACCATGAGCAGTCTTAAAATCACCCATGGTTCTAATTTCACCCATGGGATCATCTGTAACTAGGGATTCAAGCTTGATAAATTCACTATCTTTAATCTTTCGCTGATTAAAAAAATCATTGAATCCACTAAAATCTTTATATATTTTCCATTTTTTCGCCATTAGCGTAACTTATCATTTAACCACGCAGAAAGGATTGAGCTTACCCCAGAGCAGAAAAGGCCGACCATAATCGCAGAAGGAATATCAGGGTTCTGAAGTAAGCTCATTATAGAACCATACCAGAAAGATTGACATGCGGTACAATAAATAAACTTTCCAAAAAACGACCTAGCATTAAAAAGACTCCTAAGTCTACTAAAAATTACAGAGTTTGATATGATAATTGCAAGACCAAAGCTACTAAGAGAGACTATTATAATATTCGGTAAATTCATCATTATTT
>CALBXV010000124.1 GCA_937890045.1 uncultured archaeon | reverse complement strand
AAAATTCACCTATAATTTCACGAAGTTCATCAAATTGTTGTTGTGTTGCATTAAGTTTTTTGAATAATTGATAAAAAGAATGGCCTCCCTGATCGGAAACCCAACAATGCCACTTCTGAGATTTTAGATTTACCTGAAGTTTTGGTTTATAATGAGATATGAATGGCGAGAAATATATGTATTCGTTTAATTTACTTAACTTTCGTCCTTTATTTCCTATAACTCTATCAAGTAAATAGACTATTTTATTTATCATTAATTAACTTTATAAATTCCTCTAATTCTATAGTAACATAAGTTTTACTTCTGTTTCTTTTAAATATCAAAACAGGAGGGTAATCACCACTATTTTCTGCTGCCTGTTCTAATGATGACCAAATACTTAATTTTTCTTGATTTTTACATTCGAATGAATATGGAATTAATTTACGGGCGGCAGGGGATAATTTGATATCTTCACCAGATTCACCCATAATAGCAACCTTAACGTCATCTGGTTCTAATTTATCTGAAAAATGTTCGAGAAGTAAATCTCTGATTTTATTTTGTAATCTACGGCCTTTGGCCTTACCTGAGCTTGTTTTCATGTAACCTCTCTATTCTTTTCTTAGCCAACTTATAATATTTTTCATCTCTTTCAATACCAATATACTGACGATTTGTTTCTTTGGCTGCCACACAAGTTGTTCCACTTCCCACAAATGGATCCAATACTACATCATTTTCATTTGAATGTTTTTTTACCAAATCTATAAATAATGGTAAACTCTTTTGTGTTGGATGAATTCTATCCTTACCCCCTGGAAAAGGATATTTATATATAGCATTATCATACTGACTATTAAATGTTGGATTAGACTTCTTTATACCCAATAAAGCTATTTCTCTACAATTAGTGAGATAATTTATTTTACTATTTCGTGGTTGTGGATTCGTTTTTATCCATTCTAAAAATCTTATCTGTTTAAATTTATACTTTTCCATTATCTCTTTCAAATAAGATAATTTCCATATATCGAAAAATATAATACAAGTTCCACCATCTACCAATTTTTCATAAAACAGTTTAATGTACTGATCTAAAACATCTAAAGTAAATTCGTTATCCCAAGAACCAAACTTTGTTTTAATTGCATACTTATCACCATAGATTGTTCCATATCTTAAAAAATTATCTTCTTGTAAATCTGAATAATTTGATGAATTTTTTGATTTATATTCTAACCAATCTTTTTCAGTTTTCACAAACTCTTCTTTATTCTGCACAAACTTGTGAAATTGATCCATCCCACTATCTCTCGAAATAATATATGGTGGATCTGTAAGAATTAAATCTATTGATTTATTTTCTATTTTGTCTTTAATTTTGTCAAGAGAGTTTCCTAATATTAAACTCACTAATAACCTCTTATTTTATTTATGAAACCTTCTTAAACCCTATTGGTCGATTACCAGGATACCCACCACCCGCGTTGTAAGTATATCTAAATTTACTTGTTTTAAAAGGTGATATCTTAACCTGAAAGTTATTTTTAGAAAGATTTACTGTAAATTGATGAACATAAGAACCATAATTTAGAATGGTATTTAGTAAATCAAGATATTTTTTATCATTATTCAGATATTTTACAATATACGAACCCATTGGGTAGAGAAGATAACCATTTCCATTTGGAATACTCCTTCCATTGTACATCTGTCTTAGTTTTTTCTCACTAACCTTAGATTTATCAAGTATTCTGTTATAAATATCATTCATAGTGTTAATAAAATCATTTATTTTAGCAGTTGTAATCATACTCGGAAACCACTTACTAAGTTCTGTTTGTGATAAATCTTTTGGTTTATATTTTGATATTTTTTTTATTAAATTTAATATCTGTTTATTTTTACTTGGTAAGGTTTTATTATAAAAATCTGTGATATTAATAATAGTGGTTCGTCCACTTTGTTTATCATTTATCAAACCTCGTATTACTTCTATTTCTTTTTTACTGTCCGAGAACATTTTATTATCTTTAGAAAACTTATCTAAAACATAATTAATGTTTCCAAGTGCAGTAGAACTGCCACCCATAGATTTAACACTATAAAAATGTTTGATTCCTTTATCATTAGTCATAGTGAAATCATAAAGTGTTTCTGATATATTTGGAAATTCAACCGATTGTGCTTTTTTATTAGTCACGAGGATGTATAATGCGGCCAGTACCTCACCAAAGTTTTTACTTAGAGTTGATATATCAGAGTTACTCAGATTATACTTACCACTAAGAGAATAAGATTTTGCAAAACTTTCATAAAGTGAAATATTGGTGCCAGATGCTTTACTTAAACATTCAGATAGATACTTTTTTACCTCATTATATTTAGAATCAGAATATTGTGAATTCAAACCAGATTTAATTTTCGAAATCATGGCGGAAGAAGTGGAATATTTTATACCTTGAAGTTTTAATTTATCAGGTGTAAACTCTTTAGAATTACTACCAAATATATCACCCTCTTTGGTTTGCTTTGGTTTTTGAATCATAGAAATACTTACAAACCCTTTTTTTCCACCTATGGATATATTTGCAAATTTACTTACTTTATGTTTAGTTAATTTTGGTGATAATATCTGAATCACATTACCTTTTTTGACAACACCAATTTCTTGGAATTTTTTATCATATAACTTTCCATCTTTTTCGATATTATATTTTCTTTTTTTATCGAAATCATTTACAATATATAAATCCCAATTTGGAATTCCAGCTGAACGAGACGATCCTGATAAAGAGGCTTCCCTTAATAGATGTGTAAAATAGTCCTTATATTTAATAAATATCATTGTATTTACCAAAACTACCTAAATTTTTGGCTCCATTTTCTACTATATTCTTTCCGTGCCCACCTTTCGGCATCTTCTTCAAACTTATTATCATCATGAAAATCTTTACCTTGATGTACAGCTACAACACCTGCTTGTTGATATTTCTTTTCATACTTTTTAGCACCCATTTTTTGTCTATCTTTTGCATGACGAATTTCGTGTAAAACAGTCTTAATAAACTCTTCAAGAGACTTATAAACAGGTCTAAGATTTATTATATCAGCAACCCAATCGTAATCCGCTTTATCTCTTCCTGATTTAATTTTTATTTTAGACCTAACCTTATAACTATCTCTAATCTCCTTTGCTGTATCCAAATAAGATTTAGTACTAATTCTCTCTTGTAACCCTGAAATTTCGTCTATTATAGATTGATGATATGAATTAAGTTGAAGCATTGTGAATTCCCCTACTTTCCTTTCCAATAATCATATGTCGCACCATCAGCATTTATACCTATATCTCTCATAATTACATATCGTCCTGAATTATAAGTTGCAACACCGTATTTTTGAACTCCACCATCTACATAAGGTATTGTAAGTTGTTTATGTTTACCACTTGTAAAATCGGCCTTTGAGATATTATTAAAATGTGGAACGGCTGCTGCAGGTTTTTTTGTTTTCTTTTTCTTCTTTTTCTTTTTAGTCGTTTTTTTCTTTTTCTTCTTCTTCTTTTTCTTCTTTTTTTTCTTCTTCTTTTTCTTTCTCTGTTGTTCTTCCACTTTTAATTCTGAGTCGTTTTCGGTACTTCCACCCAATGTTATATCTGGACTTCCCAAAAGTATTATAATGCTAAGTAACCAATATATTATGCCTTTCAATTTAATCATTGTTTTTCTCCATCAATATACATCACCCGCCATCGCATCTGATATTGCTTTTTTAATGTCCTTATTAGTTACATCAACCACTCCGTCCATATCACCTTTCCACACTTCAACCTTTTTTCCATTGTGGAATAACGCTAAAGATGGATAATTTCTTATTCTAAGTTTTTTAACAGCTTTTTTAACACTTGAACGATCTACCTCAAGAATAACACACCCCTCAAATCCTTTTATTCCATTAAATAATTTAGTATCAAGTTTTTTCATTTGATAAGGTGCTGTAAATTTAATTAATACAAACCCTTTAGCTGTTTTCTTTTTAAAATTATCATCATTGATAACTTCTACTGTAGAAGCTCGGCGAGTTGTTTGCCCCCAAACTAAATCTGTCCAGCCTACAAATAACATAAATCCTAAAACCCAATATATTAACTTTTTATATTTCATAACTATTTATCCTTCTTGTTAGCCATCTGCACTCTTAATTCTGTTACCATTTTTTCAAGGTCGTCAATCTTTTCTTTATATTCATCTAACAAATCTAATGCCTCATCTACTGAAACTTGAAGATCTTCCACATTCTCTTTATATTGTTCATAAGAACGTGGCCAGTTGTATCCTTCTGGTCTTGATGGATATTCTGACTCATATATGTTGTCTATTTTAGGTAACTCTTTTGCTTCTTGTATATCTGCCTGTAACATATACCACATTCCAACTAAAGATGCAATACCTGTTGCAGCAGCTATTA
>CALBXV010000123.1 GCA_937890045.1 uncultured archaeon | reverse complement strand
AATAAATTCAACATATATTCTACATCAATCCCAGATAATTATCCAATTTCTTTACCATATTGGATTGAGGTTGAAGGTAAGAATGTTATAAGTAATGAACATTGGGGAAACAAAATTTTACAATATAATAATGAAGAGGGTAGTTTAATAGAATATAACATATTAACAGAGAATCCTAAATGGAATAATCTTGCAAATGTACTAAAAATAAGTCAAATTAGAAATGGCGAAATATGGTTTACAGAAATGACTGAGAATAAAATTGCCAAATTAAATACTAAAATAGATATTCCATTTACAATTAAAGTAGATAATAATCAAATCAAAGTTAATCAAGATTCTGAAACTGAAATAGAATTAATTATTGAATTTAATGAATTAACTAGTGGTGAAATATATTTCAAAAAGTCATTAATTTACTCACTAGACAGAATTGAAACAGAAATAGAAATAACAACAAATGACTATAAAGAAATAAATGATGTTAAAAAACATACTCAAACTATTCAAATTAAAGTCAATAATGTTGAGAAAGATGTTTACAATGTAATGTTAGGCATAGAAATTAATAATATAACTAAATTAATTCCAGTGACGATAATTGTACAAGAATAAAATAGCGTTAATAATAGTTTTTATTTTAACATTTTCAAGCATACAAGTATACGGTCATACTAATACATCAGTAGAAGGTATCTTAGATAATAATGTAATAACATTTATGAGTATTTATCCTCAGACACCAATTCCAAACGAGAAAGTAAAATTAATTTTTAGCATACAAGACAACAATGGAAATGATTTAGAACACGTAGATAGTAATATCAAAATATTTAGAAATGATGAAATAATTTATGATAGTGGAATAACACATTATGAATCAGGTGATTTTTATATTGATTTTATATTTCAAGATACAGGAGAATATAAGATAGAAGTAAGCATAATAACAAGCAGCAATATTAAATCAGATGTAGAATTTCCAATAATAATTGAATATAAAGAAGTTAGATTACCATTAATAAGAATAGTGCTAACAACATTATTAGTAATCACTGTAATAATATTTCCATATTTACAACAAAATTATTTGAAATTAAGAAGAGCAAACAGAAGAATAAATATAATACAACTGTTTGTATTAAAAGGTTTAATATATATAATAACAGGCATAGTGCTTATTGATTTTGCGAATTCACAGTGGATTATCAGTCTAGAAGATAGAAATTTAACATATCATATGTTTGTTGAACATTTCTTTTACATATTTTCATCAATAACATTATCATATGGAATAGAATATTTAATAATAGTTAAGAAGAAAACAGAACCAAAGTCAATTATTAGTTTAATTCATAATAGAATTATCAAAATTAATAATAAATATAATAGAAAAGGAATTATAACAAGTGTAATAATTACATTACTATTAGTTTATTGGCACATACCAACCAATTTTAATTTAACTGCAATAGACAATGAGTGGCACATATTAATGCACATATTTCTTTCAATAGTTGGTTTATTAATTTATCTAGATATAAAAAGTACTACACAAAAAGGATCATTGATTAAATTAATTATTTTAATGAATATAATGTTAATTATTGGTTTTACTTTAATTTTAACTGGATCACATTATTATACAAGTTATATATATGATCAACAATCTTTAACTGGAATAATAATGGCTATACCTCATCCATTTATTTTAATGATAATAATAATTCATTTTATATTTAGATATTTATGGGAAAGAGAAAGATAATATAAAGAATAATTATTTAATATTATATTTAGAATACAATAAATTATATATTAGTAGAGCAAATAACGCTGTTGCAAATGCTAGATGTAGACTAACTATAATTGGATGTAATGTGGTAGTAACTGTAAGCATACCTAGAAAAACTTGGAAAGATAAAAGAATCAAACTTATAATAGAAATAAATAAACAACGAGACGGAACATTTTTCTCTTTCCAAGATAAGTATACTAAACTAATTATAGATAAAGTAACAATTAACGCCCATAATCGGTGAAAAAATTCTAGAAATATATGATAAGAGAGATTTGGAATAAATTTTCCGTAACATAAAGGCCAATCTGGACAGGCTAAACCAGATTCAGTAGATGAAACAATACCACCAAGAACTATCATAATATAAACAGCAAATACAGAAAAATAAGTAGTTTTAAGAAAGTTAGACAAGTTTCAATTAATCATATAAAATTTCTAAGATTTAAATGTTAGAGTAATTATTTAAAAATTATTCATCTTCAATTATTATTATTCCAATCATTCCTCTTTCAGCATGTCCAGGTATAGTACATATGTAATGAAACGTGCCAGATTGATCAACTTCAAATGTTATAGTACTTAACTGACCTGGAGCTATAGGATTAGAATTATCACCTATAGAAGAATTAAACAGAATAGCAGAATCAGTTGTATTACCATCAGTAATTCTAAACGTATGAGGAATTTCCCCAATATTTTCAAAAATAATTTTAATAACTTGACCATTTTTTATATTTATAGTTGGCCCAGGAGCACTAAGTTCTTCTTCTAGATTACCAAATCCAAATAAATTATCTAGTTCACCACCAGTAATAGTTAAATCAATATCTGATTCACCAACAAAAGTAGAAGTAGTAGTGGGATCAATTAATACATATAGAACACCACCTAGAAACAATAGACCTATTACAAGAGTTATAGTTGCTACAAATGAAGCAGTTTTCATAAATATCACATAACCGAAGCCATACTTATAACAAGGAAAGCAGTAGCGCCCAACAATGGTAATAATATTAACGTTGAAAGAGATCTTGGCTCATCTTTTAAGTGCTGGAAGAAAACAGCTATCAAAACGGCTTTAACACCAGCTAAACCAATTATTGAAATAATTAACCATGTCCTAGAAATATTTATTCCTACTAAAAATAATTCAGCAATAGTTGTTCCCATTAATATACCAAAAACAATTAAATAAACACCAATTTTCATCATAAATCACCTATATCAAATAGAATAGTGGAAAGAGAAATACCCACACGATATCTACAAAATGCCAGTATAAACCAAAGTATTCGATTCCAGCACTATGTTCACGGACTGGTTTCTTTCCACTAGTACGAAGAAATAGAAATATAATAATTAATAAACCAATTAGCACATGTCCACCGTGAACTCCAGTTATTAGGAAATAGCTACTAGCAGGCAATCCACTTGAAAAGACAAATCCATGTTCAAATAATTCAAACCATTCAGACATTTTATTTATTATAAAAACAATTCCTAAAGTTAAAGTCAGTAATAAACTAGCAACAACACCACGTTTTGAATTAGTTTTAGCAAACATAAGAGCAATAATAGCAGTAAAACTACTAGTAAGAAGAATAAAGGTGTTAGTTGCACCATGTTGTAGACTTAGAAATTCACCTGGAGCTGGCCAAGATGCAGAATTTGCTCGAACAAATATATATGCACCTAACAGTGCACTAAAGAATATGATTTCTGAAGCAAGAAATATCCAGACACCAAGCTTCATATTATTAACTTTCTCAAACGGCCATTTTTCGCTTTTAGGTTCTTTAGCAACAAAGTTTTCTTTAGCATAGAGATAAATTCCTATTATTCCTAAACCAACACCGAATTGTAAAATAATCCAACTAGTAATTACACCGAATAAGAACACAAAAGCTGCAAACGCAACGATAATAGGCCAGTAACTTAAATGAGTTTCAGCAACACCATCAGATTCAGTTTCATAATTAACAAATTTAACTTCACCAGAAGAAGAAACAGTAGGCATTTTATGGAAATTATGTGCACTAGGAGGAGAATCAGCAGCCCATTCCAAACTAGACCCACGCCATGGATCAGGTCCGGAAGAAGGACCATTTCTCATACTTGAAACTAAATTATAAATTAATAGTAATTGAGCTAAGCCAAATACAAACGCTCCAATAGTTGCTAGAGAATTAAATGATTGCCAGCCAGATTCAACACTATATGTAGAAATTCTTCTCGGCATGTCATAAAGAGCAAACATGGGGAAATATAATAAATTAACACCAATAAAGGAGATATAGAAATGTATTCGTGCAATCTTTTCATTATACATTCTTCCAGTTATTTTAGGGAACCAATAATAAAGACCACCAAAAATACCTATTAGACTTGTTCCAACCATAACATAGTGGAAGTGAGATACTACCCAATATGTTCCTCTTAGATGGAAATCTAAAGCAACAGAAGCATTAAAGACTCCAGATATTCCTCCTATAACAAATAAAGCGATAGCGCCTAACGCAAATAATGCAGGTGCTTTAAGTTTAATTCTAGATCTAACTAGACTTTCTATTACAGCAATAACAATAACATCAAAAGGAAGAGAAACTGCAATAGTGCTAACAGTAAATAATTTAATAATATTAGGATTCATGCCA
>CALBXV010000122.1 GCA_937890045.1 uncultured archaeon | reverse complement strand
ATTTAATTCTATTTCTACTTCACTAGTCAGATTTATACCTATACAAGAACCTTTACCCATAGGAACAGCGTTTAAAACAGAGATGGCTCCATATGAACTAGCTTTTCCTTTCATTTATTTTCACTAAAATACTTTAGTATTGTTTCTTCTAAAAGTTTACTTTCAATATTTTTATTAGTAAATAGAGAAAAAGAGTAGATCGCTTGATATATTAACATTTCATATCCTTTAATTATTTTAGAACCCTGATTTTTTGCATCGATAAGAAATTTAGTCATCATTGGAACATAAACCATATCAAATACAACCATATGTTTATTGAAAAATTCTTTTTTGATAACAGAATTCGAATTATTCATACCAACACTTGTAGAATTTATAACCAAAGAATAAGAGTGAGATAATTCAAGAATTTTATTTTGATCGAAATCAATAATCTCAATTTCAATATTAAGTTTTTTTTCGAGATCATTAACCATATTTTCAGCATTATTTGTTGATCTATTAGTTACAGTAACTTTCTTAAATTTCATTTGATCAAGAGCTACAATACATGAACGTGCCGCGCCACCAGCTCCAAACAGCATGACATTATTTGAATTAGTTGGACTAACATTATTTTTAGATAAAGAATTAATAACACCGTTTATGTCAGTGTTATAACCAATTAATTTTCCATTTTTATTAACAACAGTATTAACAGCTCCAATTTTTAATGCTTGATCATCAATTTCATCAAGAAAATCCATTATTTTAATTTTATTAGGGATGGTGACATTGAATCCACTAACTTGTAATAATTTGAATTGTTTAACTCGTTCTTCTATGTCAGAAATTTTTACATCAAAGGGTAGATAAATAGAATTCATATTATAATAACTAAATAAAGTATTATACATAAGTGGAGACAATGAGTGGGAAATAGGATTACCTATAATTAGATAAACTTTTGCGTCTTCATTAAATTTATTATTTAAGTAGTTCATAAAAATTTTTCATCTCAGATATAGATATTTGTCCTTCAGCAGTTGGCAAATCAGGGAGTGAAGCATAAGTTAATGGACTGCCAATCAGAGTACAAAGAACTCGAGATATAATTCCCTTTTGACCCATACAAAACGCAATTAATTTTGTTTTCTGAAATTTATCATATAATGATAGAAGATTATAATTATCTTTAAAACAATTAGCTTTAGTTATAATTTTTACATAACAATTATTATGAATTGAGGAATTAACAGTTTTTTCTAACTCAGTAATATTAGGTGTTTCTTCAAAATTATGTGAAGAAATAATTAAAGTAGTATTATTAGTTGTCAATTTATTAAGGAATTTTAAATTTTTGTTTATTAGGCTTAATTCAATATCAAGAAATTTAGGTTGTAGTTCATATAATGAATAAAGTAGATTAATTCTATCTTTTTCAGATTTATGATATTTACCATCTTCGCTTATAGGTCTACAGGTTAATATACATTTATCCATATAAGAAGAGAGAATATGTTTCAATTTATCAATTTCAAAAGAATGGAGATAATCAATTCTAACTTCTACAAGATTAGAACCATAATTAAACGCTTGTTTAAGACGAATATCTAGTTCTTCGAGAGTAGTAGAATAAATTGAAGTACATATTTCAAACTCCATAAATCTTACCTAAAGTTATTTTTCTAACATAAATTCATCTACTGACATTCCAAAATGTCTACCAGTAGATTTAGCAACATGTACAATTATAGAATCCCCTTTATTTAGATCAGTAACTGGAATTGGTTGTCCTTTATCGTTAATTAGTCCAATAGTTTCTGCATTTTGTATCATAATTGTTCCAATTTCATTTCCAATTTTTGCTTTTATAAGTAAGAAAGGTCGATTTTCTATTTTTGCTCTACCAACAGATGAATTACGCGTATTACCATCTTTAGATACTATAAGTAGTTCAGTTCCAGATTGAATTTCAGACAGATATTGTGTAGTACCATTAGGCATAAGAACATAACTATGTACAGCTCCCGCATTAACTCGAAATGGTCTAGGAGAAGTATAACTAGAGCCAAGAGATTCATTATGTACTAGAAACAAGAAATTTGATCTGCTACCAATTAACAATCCTTCACCATGATTTAATATAGAAACCGTATCAATACAAACTCTATCACCGGAATCAACATTTTGTATATCAATAATTTCAGCATTAGATAAAGATATATTAGAATTATCATTAAGCTCATCAAGTATTTTTTCAACATTAATAGAGTTTTTTAAATTAATTATTAAGCCATCAACACCTTTTTCAAGAATATTAAACATTGTTTTTGCTTCAGACATATTTTCTAGTCTAGTAAAGAGTTTAGTTGGAAAATCAACCAATTCAGCGATTAAATTTTCAATAGGAATAATTTTCCAATCACTAGTTTCTACAATAATAACATTGACTCCAAGTTTAGCCGCTTCTACTGCTTTTTTAATATCATCATTGGATTTTATAAGTATATTAAAAAATAATCTCTTACTTTTATTACTAAATTTTTTGACGTCATCAAGATTATCAATTAACAAATCATCAGCCTGATCTAAATTGGAAATACTGTGTAATCCAAGTTGTTTACAAGTAGTTATGATTTCTTCGTCATAACATAATAGAGTATTAACTCCAGATTGTTTAAGTTGAGTAACTATTTTTCCGAATTTAGCATCATATTTTTCATTATATTCAACTATAATATTTTTTGTATTACTCATTTTTCATCACAGCCAATCCTTCTTTAACAGATAGATCATCAAGAACTACTTTAGATAAAGCTTTGATTATTTTTTGAGGATTTTTATGTTGAAAAACATTTCTTCCAAAAGTAACTCCTATAGCACCAGATTCAATAGCATCTTTAGCCATTTGGAGAATATCATGATCATTATCAGTTTTAGGACCACCTGCAATAACAATAGGAGATGGACATCCTTTAACAACTTCTTTAAATTCATCTATATTACCAGTGTATGGGGTTTTAACTATATCAGCACCTAACTCAGATCCAATTCTTGCTACATGTGCAGCAATTTGGCCATCACGAGGATTTTTAATATTTTCACCTCGTGGATACATCATAGCTATAAATGGAATTTGCCATTCATCACATTGATCAGCGACATTCCCAAGTTTAACTAGCATTTCTGATTCTTCTTTTCCACCTATATTTACATGTACAGAAACAGCATCTGCACCTAGTCTAATAGCTTCTTCAACACTACATACCTGTAATTTTCTGTTTGGTGATAACCCAATATCAGTACTAGCAGATAAGTGAATAATTACTCCAGTATTTGGAGTAGTTGTAAGAGATTTTATAATGCCTTTATGTGTTAAAATAGCACTAGCCCCACCCATATCAACTTGATTAATGGTTTCACTAATATTATTTAAACCAGGTACAGGGCCTATACTTATACCATGATCCATAGGAACACAAAGCATTCTACCATTCTTGGTTATTCTGTTAATACGTATATCTTTTCCATTCAATCTTAATTACCTTTTAGAAATCCTTTCTTATAAAGTAATTCAGCAGTAAGTACGGAATTACCAGCAGCACCTCTTATAGTATTATGAGTTAATAGAGTAAGACAAATAGATTTTGAATTAATACCTTGCCTTATTCTTCCAACAGTAACACTCATACCAGCTACAGAACCTGCTAATCTATCAAGTCTAGGTTGTGGGCGATCGTTTTCAGTTCTTATAATTATTGGATCTACAGGTGCACTAGGTAATTTAAGTTGTTGTGGTACAGGATTAAAATCAAGTAATATTTTTTCAACAATAGAAGGTGATATTTCCAAATTAGATTCAAGATGTAAATTTTCCATATGACCATCAAGAGTTGGTACCCTAGTACAAGTTGCAGAAAAATTAATATTGGCATTTTTAATATTCCCATTAGCATATTGACCAAGAATTTTTTGAGATTCAAGTTCTATTTTTTCTTCTTCACTTTTAATATATGGAATAACATTATCGATTATTTTTACTGATGGTACACCAAGCAATCCAGCACCAGATAAAGCCTGCATTGTATTAATTATAACTTTATTGATTTGCAACTTTTCATAAAGTGGTTTAAGAACTACAACTAAACCCGCAACCACACAATTTGGACATGTAACTATATATCCAGAAGTATTTTGTTTTTTTATTAGATCTACATGATCTGGATTAACTTCAGGGATTAGTAGAGGTATATTATCATTCATTCGATATGCACTAGCTTCACTAATTACAGGGAAACCAGCATTTGCAAAAGCTGGTTCAACTTTTCTAGCAGCATCAGTTGGTAAAGTAGAGAATACAAAATCAGCGTTAACAGATTTAGGTTCAGTAGATTTTATTTCAAGATCTGCATATTTATCAGCTAAAGGGATTTGATCAATCCATTGAACAGCTTCAGAATAAGTTTTACCTACAGATTTATGACCAGTTACAGTTGATATTTCAAAATATGGATGATCAGATAACATGGACATATATTTTTGTCCAACCATTCCAGTAGCGCCTAAGATAGCAACTTTTAATTTTTTCATAATTTATCACTAATCATATAAATATTAAAGGAGATATTTTATTATTTAAAAATTATCATTAATATTTAAAGTTAAACATTATACTTAAGAACATGAGATTTATAACTATATTATTTCTATGACTAAAGAAAATATTTCTAAGAGAATATTAGAATTATCAGAGTCCTCAATAAGAGAAATGCATAATTTATGTGAAGAATATAATGGAATAAACCTATCACAGGGATCACCAGACTTTCCTATGCATAAAAGAATTAAAGATGCTGCAATAAAAGCAATGCAAGAAGGACATAATCAATATACTAGTACTTGGGGAATACAAGAATTATTAGATAATATAGCAATTAAATTAAAAGAATTTAATAAAATTAAAGCTGACTCGAAGAATGAAATAACAGTAACTTGTGGGTCAAGTGAAGCGATAGCTTCTTCAATAATAAGTTTAGTAGAGAAAGATGATGAAGTAATAATAATGGAGCCTTTTTATGAAAATTATTTACCAGATACAATAATTTCACAAGGTAAACCTAGATACATAGAAGTAAAACCCATGAAATTTACTATTAATGAAGAAGAATTAAAGTCTATTTTTAATTCAAAAACAAAAGTCATCATTATTAACACTCCGAATAATCCAACAGGAAAAATATTTAGTGAAAATGAATTAAAAATCATAGCTGATCTTTGTGAAGATTTTAATGTAACCGCCATAACTGATGAAATATATGAATATATAACATATGATAACAACAAGCATGTTAGTTTAGCAAGTATAGGCAATATGTTTAACAGAACTGTAACAATATCAGGATTTTCTAAAACATACAATATGACTGGATGGAGAATTGGATATGCAGTAGCAGAAAAAAAATTAACAAAAAATATAAGAAAAGTTCATGAATTTTTAACAGTTTGCCCGCCCTCACCATTACAATATGGAGCGTTAGAAGGATTAAAATTACCTAAGATTTACTATGATTTATTAAGTAAAACATATCAATCGAAAAAAAATCTATTTTTGAAAATGTTAATAGATATTGGATTCAAATGTTTTGAACCTCAGGGCTCATGTTTTATTTGGTCAGAATATAGTAAATTAAGTAAACTTAACGAGGTAGAATTTGCAAAATATTTAATTAAAGAAATAGGAGTAGCAGGAGTTCCAGGTTCAAGTTTTTATAGCGATAATAAATCAGATAAAAAGTGGATTAGATTTTCTTTCCCTAAAAGTGATAAAATGTTAACTGAAGCGGGAAAACGGCTTTTGAAATTAAAACAATAGATATTAAAAAAAATTATATAACCATTAAGTTAAGTATTATTTATAGATAATAAAATTGAAAATAGCTAGAATTAAACATAAAGATGAAATTCAATATGGAATAGTAATTAAAGATCCTAAAGGTGAACCTGGAATTAATCACGTAATACCAAAAAAATCTATAGAAAATTG
>CALBXV010000121.1 GCA_937890045.1 uncultured archaeon | reverse complement strand
GAAGTTACCCAACCACTTTGTCGGTCAGCATTCTTTAATGCCACCCTAACATAATAAGTACCTGCTGAAAGTGATACTCCAGAACTAAACCCCTCGTTTGAATCATGAGTACCTTCAGCTACATCAACATTCGTTGAACCCGCAGTAAAAGTTGCGTTTGTAGCGTGGTTGATTCTCCAATGTCTCGCAACTGTTGTATCTCCACCAGTTCCAGTTACAGTTATACCTCCAATCCCACCAGCATGTGTAACTGAATGATTTGTCGGTGGTTGTGACGACATAGTATTTAATACTTCCTTACTGGCATTTATCTGTTTAATAGTTGTTCGACCTACATTAATATACATAGGTGTAGACATACCAGAGTTAGTTTCTGTTACAAAGGCCCATTCACTCGATAAATTAGATGCGTCTTTTAATGCAGATCCTATTGACATATTAGAATCACCTGTAGTTGATCCCCAATAAACAGTATCACTGCGATCCCAGCCAGCTGTTCCCGCGTCATCTGAAGCATCCAAATATGAATTATAAGCCGCTGGCCCAGTAGCCAATGCATCATCATCAACATATACTGTAGCACTATATACAGACATATTAGTTGCCGTAGTAGAATTAAAAGTAGTTATACCACTTTTTGTAGCTCGTATATACCAAGTAAGACCATTAGTACCTGGAACTGCCAATGTGGAACTTACATCACCGCTTGTTTTTGTAGTAACTGATTGTAAACCTCCAAAACTATGATCTCCTATGGAATCAAACGCATAACTTGCTATAGTACCTCCAGTTGAATTATTAATTGTATGAATTGTTATTGAAGTACCAAATGCAGCTATGAATCCCTGCCACTCTAATGTCCAAGTTAAAGCTGTACCAGGCACAACGTCTGATGTTCCACTATTTATTCCTAATGAATTAAATTTTGGTTCATAATTTACTACTATATTTTTAGTTACGGAAACTCTTTGACCGATTCTACCGGCTATATATATTGTAACTGTCTTTGTACCTACAGTATCAAATGTAACATTATTACCTCCTGAATTAGTCAAATCTATTACTGATGTACCAGCACCACTTGAAGTATCTTGTACTCCGAGTGTATCACTCGAATGTTTAGCTCCTCCTGCACCGCTTGTCTTAGAATAAGTATATCCTGTAACGCTGTCAGCTACATCATTTGCAAAGGCAAATCCACATATTTCACCGGCGGCCGCGGCACCGGGTGCATCTGAAGTATTATATACTGGTGTTGTTGCATTAACATCAGCCGCTTGAAATAAATCTGACAATAATGGAAATACTGAAAAAGTAGTACCTCTTGCAGTAACTGCCGAGGCGGCGGAACGTGGGTCAACATAAGTATCATACGCCGTTGTAGTAGCTACAACATCGGGCGCGGTAAATGAAGCATAACTATAATTAACTGAAGCATATCTTGAATCAGAAGTCTCAGTCTGCGAAGACACAAAGGATGTACCTCCGTCTGCAACAATTCCAAATGTAACTCCATCAGTTGAACCATCATGAAGTCCTGCGTGTGTTCCAGATACAGTAAATGTACTACCTTTATTTAAACTACTTACATTATTTACTGTTACAGCGTCTGCTAACTCTACAGAAATAGTTTTATCTGCAGTTGCTGTTTGGGTTAATCTTCCTTGTAAAGTTAATCTAAGTGTTTTACTTGCTTCAGCAGTACTAAATGAAACTGTATTTGAAGCCGCTGATGTTTCATCAATTATAAGTGTAGATGGGCCACCACTACCTCCACCACTTACGTTACCCGAAGTCATTGTCCCTGTACCGCTAGGCATACTCCACGTATAACCAGTAATATTATCTGTAACATTGCCGACTGATAAAACAGTATTAGCTCCTACAATAACTGGATCCACACTTACAGATATATCACCGCCGGCAAATTCATCAGATATTGTTGGATAAACATTAAAATTTGATGTGTTAGCTGAAACTGTACCTGCGTCTCTATCTACTACTCTACCTTGATAAACTCCTGTTGTATTAGTTTGACTTGGTACAGAAAACGTTGTTGTATGTGAATCACTAACATATCTTGAATCTGATGTATCATCACTTGATTTTGTAGCTATAAAAGTTGTTGTTGCTGTAGACGCTACAAGACCTCGTGTTACTCCCGTAGAGAATCCTTTTGCTGTTCCAGCTACTGTAACAGTACTACCTTCATTTACACTACTTATAGAATTAATAGTTACTGCGTCCGCATATTCAATTGTATGACTTATTGCTGTAGCTGTACTATTATTTCTTGCATTACTTGGTTGTCCATACACAGTTAAAGTTGCAGTATAAACTCCTGGGCCTGTATAAGTAACCGCTTGTGTAGCTGTATCTGATGTTGTTGGACTTGGGTCTGTAGTAGAATCTGCAGGAACTGCTCCATCTCTTGCAAACGCCCATGCACGATCTGTTATAGCAGTTGGCCCAAAAGTAGCAGATGAAGTTGCGTATGCTTGAGTTATAGCTTGAGTTGATGCAGCCGTTGTCATTGTATGGCTTGGTGAACCAGGATTTGCAATAGTAATAGTTCCTAATTGATTATAATGGTCTACATTATTACCTTGTGCTGATTGATAAGAACCTACTTTTACTTGTGAATAATAAGCTCCTCCGGCAAGGTCTTCTGTTTGATTTCCTATAGATACATCTTGATAAACATAAGTTCCACCAGTAGCTGAAGAATCTTTAGTAGCAGTACCTACAGTAGAACTATCACTTATTTTTATTAAATTTACTACATAACTTTGCGTTCCACCTTGATTATCATTAATTTTCCAAAAAATTCTTGCTGATTCAGAATCTACATAACTTGTAGCGGTTGTCGCCGCACCAAGTGTAGTACCATCAGTTAATTTATTTGTAACAGAATCAAAATATGTATTTGGATAATGTGCAGCATAAAACTCTGAAAGAGAGTATGGTGCTGTATCTAAATCAGTGCTTCTACTTCCACTAACAACAGCTGCGTTATCAGCAAAATTTTCAGATAATGTCTTAAAACTTACATCAGATAAGGATTGTGATTTATTATTAGCAACATCACCAATACTTATTTGGCCCGAACTTGTTAATGCCATTATATTACCTCAAGTTGTTTCTCAAGTAAAATAATTCTTTCTTCCATCTCAACACACTTTTCTTTATAATTCTGAGGTTCGTGGGCATATTCTTGTAAATCTTCTATTTGTTTTTGTTGTTCTTTTAATGCTTCAATCAAAACAGGTATTAACTGGTCATATTTAATTGCATAAAAACCGTCTTCTCTTTGCGTTACAACCTCTGGCAAAACAGGCAATACATCCTGTGCAATAACACCAAGTTCTCGTTCATTATGAAAATCAGCTGGATGGGCTTTTTTATCCTTCCATTCAAAAGATACACCTTTAATAGTATTTAATTTTTTAATAGGATCATCTATAATCTCAATATTTTCTTTTAATCTTTTATCAGAAGAATAATATGCTGTAATATCATCTTTTGCATAAAATTTATTATGATGTACCCAATATCCAGCTGACGCTAAAAAGAAATCTGTAGCACCTGATTTCGAAAAGTCTGCCATAAAAAATTTACCATCGGCCCCTGGTGATGGATCATAAATTGTTTGTATACCTTCTGTAGTTATTTCAGTAAGATTTGCATTACCTCTAATTTGAGCGGATGCCACTGCAGTTTTAAAGAAAGTATCTGTATTTTCATATTCAGTAGTACCAATTTCTAAACCTGGTTGATCAATATAAACATTTTGTAATGAAGTAGCAGTAACACTTTGTGAAACTACTAAAAATACATTTAAATCATCCGCTATACTAACATTAAACTGAAGACTCATTGGATTCATTTTACATTTATATGATTGTAATATAGTCGTATTATGTAAATTATCAGTAGTAGTATCAGTAAGATTTAAAGAGGTATATGTTTTTGAAACTGTTTGTGAGCCTAAAATAGCATTAGAAGTATTTCTTAATTCAACTTTATAATCTACAGTAGCTGTTCCATATATGGAATGTGCAAGATGACTTGAACCATGAGTACCATTTCCATCTTTAAATAATGATGATGAACAAGAACCACTTAATCCTACCTTAACAATATAATTTTTACCATCAGTACCTTCAATAGCATTATAACCACTATTTGCTCCACCAGCTGGATTTCTATTAGCTAAAGTAGTTGAATTACTAAAAACATATGCTGAACCCGTAGCACCAGTTGCAGGATCGTATTGACCTGATGTATATGTAGTTGATATACTTTGTGTAACTTTATTATCACCAATAACTCCTGATGGAGCTCCATCATTTAATGTAGTTCCACCGCCTACACTACCTGTAGGAGTTAATGATCCCATCTTAACAACCATAGATCTACCACTATCATCAGTCATCTCTAATGATTTACTTATAGAACTCAATACAACAGAATTTGCATACAATGTATTTTCTGAAATATTCCATCCCCCAATTGCACCTTCATTAGCAGTTATTCTACCAACTAATGTCGCATTAATAGCATCAACATCTCCATCCGCTGTTACTGTAAAATTTGGAGTTGTAATAGATAATTCACCAACCCCAGTAGTAGGATTATTTTGAAATAATATTTGATTTTCAGTTGAACCAGATCCAAATCTAAATTCACCACTACCTGACATATAAAATCCTGTTCCTGCTACTAATGATGTTGCTTGTCCAGCTCTAATATGTCCACCATCTGTACCATCTAAAATTATAGATCCACTATTAGTAGCGGATCGAGCAGGGCCGAGAGACATTGATGCATTAGTAGAAGATATTTGAATATTAGAAGTATCTAATTCAAGACTTGGTGTTTTAATTTCAAGAGCACTATCGTATCTAATATATTGAGTTGCTGATTGTTGTAAATTAAATTGTCCACTACCACTCATAAAAATACCAGCATCACCCATACTTGGAGTAGCTCCAAGTTCAAGTGTTCCACCTTTAGCAGTATTAACTTCAAATGTTGAACTTGAAATTATCATATTTGCAGATCTCATTGAAATACCAGAACTGTCTCGTCTGACGTAACTATTTACACTTTCTTGAAAATTAAAAAGTCCACTACCACTAAAAAATATTCCATTTTGATTTAATGTAGATAACGACGCTGAACTACCACCAAGAGCTAACATACCACCACCATCAGTACTTAAATCAAAAGTAGTTGTATCAATATTTATATCATCTGTTACTAATTCAAATGTTCCATATGTGTTACTAAATTTTAAATATTTAGCAGCAGAACCAACTCTGAAGTCACCTGTTGTCCACCAATAATTGTTAGTATCATTAATCATAATACCATCATTAGTTCCACTAACTTGTCTACCAATTGATATTCTTTCACCAGTCTCTATACCACCTTGAACTGTTGCTACATGAAGTATACCATGAATAGAACCAGTCATTGCATGAATTGTTCCTTTGAAAAAACCATTTTCTGTATAAAGACCAAACCCAGGTTCTTCATCACCGTATAAATATGCTGAACTTAATCCACTCAAATCTCCAAGTCGTGTTCTTAATTGTAAATCATATACATCAGGCCCAGTTCTTTCAACAATATCCATATATGGGCTATATGGATCATTTGGATTTGCAT
>CALBXV010000120.1 GCA_937890045.1 uncultured archaeon | reverse complement strand
GAACATGGAGATTCATTGTTCAGATTATAAAAGAAAAACAACCCGATAACCCTATGGCTAATTATACAGTTTTACACTTTATATTGTATGCTGTATTAATAAACTTTTTACTACCTGTGGTGGGATTACCTCTTGCTTTATCAGATGACTATAGAAAAAGGTGGGTATATGGATATACAGAATCCATAATGAAAAGAAACGACGATTAAGAATTTAAAAAATAGTTCTTGACATCGCCCTTAAAATCTGTTATTATAGATATAATAATTGGAAAGATTATGGGCGACAGATTTTATAACGAAATGCTCGATAGGATAGGGACGTGTCCCGGCTATCGTGGCAAAAACAGGAGAAGAAGAATGGCTTGGGACGATAACAAGAAAGCACAAGCAGTTAATCTTTATACAGAATTAGAACCAACTCCAGAAACAAGTATGGAAATTGTTAAAGACGTTGCTGACAGTTTGGGTGAAAGCCCTAACGGAGTCAGAATGATTTTGACAAGAGCAGGTGTATATGTGAAAAAAGCACCAACGAGTTCTAGTAGCAATTCTACGGGCGGCAGTCGAGTTAGTAAAGCTGATGCACAGAGTGCATTATCAGATGCTATACAAGATGCTGGTCAAGAAATTGATCAAGGTATTATAGATAGATTAACTGGAAAAGCTGCAGTTTATTTCACGAACATCATTACCACAATGAATTAGATTTTACCATTACTAACAGAAAGAGTTTTCTTGATAGTAGTGGAGAATCTTAGTGGAAAAATGGAAATTCAAGGACGTTGTAACTGAGTATGAAGATGCTATAATAACTTATAGGAGTACAAACTCTAAAAAGTTAAAATACAATGTATGTACCTTAAATTTTGATAATAAATATATCCAAAGTAAAAAGAATAGAGCTAAAGAATCCGATGATACAGTTTTACTCTTTTGCTGGGATACAGATTCATATAGACTTTTAAGACCTGCGAATGTAACACATATTGCTCCTCTACAATCAATTTTGAGGAACAAAAAGTGAAAGTAGATGAAGCACCTGAGGTGTATCAAAAAGTTATCAGTCAATCTGAAGATGGTGCTGAACAAATTAAATTAACAATTAATGAATTTCGAGGAATAGAATACTTACATATTAGAAAGTATTATTTAGATTTTGAAGGAGATTTTAAACCTTCAGATAAAGGAGTTCATATGGTATTAAATTTTGAAAACTCTAGATCATTGTTTGAAGGCTTAGTTGAAATTATATCATTAGCCGAAGCAAAAGAAATACTCGAAACTCACTTCAAAGATATTTTAGATAAAATTTACCTTAACTAAATTTATTACTTGACATAGCCCTTAATTTTTGTTATAATATTATAATGGAAAATATAAAAGAATATTTAAGAAAAGCATCAGAAGCCTACTATAAAGGAGAACCTTTTATATCAGATGAAGAGTTTGACGAATTAGCAAGAGTTTCTGGTTACGAAGAAGTAGGCACAACTACAGGTAGAATCCCTCATGCATTCCGCATGTACTCCCTTCAGAAAGTGTTTGAACACGAACATTCAAAGAAAAATCCCCTAAAAAATTATAAAGGAATAGTAACATGGACTCCCAAACTTGACGGTGCGGCAGTCTCTTTGTTGTATATAAACGGAGAATTACACAGAGCCTTAACAAGAGGTGATGGAAAAACAGGAATAGATATTACTGAAAATATGAAACATCTAGTTCCTAATAGTATTAAGGATATTGATGCATCTTTTAATAATTTTAGGTGGTGTGAAGGACATAGTGTTAATCCTATGATGCAGATAACAGGGGAAGTAGTAGCTCCTTCAAGAATAAAAAATGCTAGAAATTATGCTGCAGGCGCATTACAGTTAAAAGATTATGGTGAATTTATAATGCGAGAAATAGAATTTATAGCCTACGGTGTAGAGCCTACGCACAGAAAGAGTTACTATAATGAATTAACTCAATTAAAGGAATGTGCAGGTTTTACTACTATCATAGATGAAGAATGGCATGAATATCCAACAGATGGAATGGTATGTCGTATAGATAATCAAAAAGAATTTAAAGAATACGGTTATACTTCTCATCACCCAAGAGGAGCTTATGCTTTAAAAAGAGTGCAGAAAGGAGTTAAAACAACTCTTGTAGATGTAATTTGGAACGTAGGTAAGTCAGGAGTAGTTGCTCCAGTAGGTATTCTAGCTCCTGTAGATATTGATGGCGCTATTGTTAGTAAAGCAACCTTACATAATATAGCTTATATTGAAGCATTAAATTTAGAAATAGGTTGTAAAGTAGAAGTAATACGAAGTGGTGAAATTATACCTAAAATAATTAGAAGGATATATGAGTAAATTAGTATTATACACAGAAGAACAATTAATGAGAGCATATAAAATATATGTATTAGAGTATTGTACCCCCACTATCACACCAGATATAGAAACTTTTAGAGATATGTTCGAAGAAAGTGAAGAAATACAAAATTTAGCTGACAGAGAATTACATGAAAATTGAAAAAGTAACCCCTGTTAAAACATGGGATTGGTATATTAAATGGATTGCTTCAATAATCTTATTATCAGCTATGGTTATTAGAGGGCTAGGGAGTTACCCTTTAGCAGATATGTGCTTATCTTTGGCTGGTTGCTTAGGTTGGGTATTTGTAGGATTTCATTGGGACGATAGAGCCATACTTGTATTAAATAGTATAGCTTCTTTTATTTTATTCACAGGTATTATAAATAATTTGGTAGGAAAAATATGAAAGTTCCCCTAAGTGTAAAAAGAAAAGAAAATGGTGAAGTAGGAGTCTTTGCTGAAGAATCCTTTGGAGTAGGAAAATTAGTATTAAAACTAAAAGGAGACTGGATTTCTGAACCTACTAAACACTCTATACAAATAGGAGAACGTCACTTAGATAGCGCTATGGGTGGTTATCTAAATCATCATTGTAACCCTAATACTAGAGTAGTACTTCAAGTAGAAAGTCTAAATAAAGAAGTACATTATGTACCTCTTTTTACTAGAATACAAGGATCTTTAACAAGTGTAACTATAGCTAATCCTCACCCTGTTTTAATAGCAACTAGAACTATAGGAGCGGGAGAAGAAATTACTTTTGATTATGAAACTACAGAAACTGAATTAGCTGCTCCATTTAAATGTGCTTGCCACGGAAGATGGATAAGAGGCAAAGGGGAATGAGTGGAGTATATAATCAAACTTATTTTAATAATCACCCAAAAGAACAAGATAAAGACGGAGTCCTTTACGGCGTTATCCTAGTAAATAAAAGGACGTATGAAAGGGAGTGTGTAAAAGTAGGAATAGCTTCAGGTAAGGACTGGAGACATATTTTAAAGCGTAGTCGAGGTTTTAAAGGATACGATATTCGTATACAAAGAACTTATCACGATACTCTTTACAATGTGTGGAAACTAGAACAATCACTACATGAAAAATATGAACATGAAAAATTTGTGCCAAAAATTAAGTTTGGAGGTTATACAGAGTGTTTCAAAATTGATTCGCTCATTCTTCAGGACTTCCCGAAAAATAGTTCTTGACATGGCGTTGAAATTTTGGTATAATATATGTAATATATAAAAAATGAGAGAATTAAAGCAGAAAATTTTACCGCCCACAAATTGTCCCTCATGTGACACAATCTTGGAGTGGGAAAATGATCAATTATTTTGTACAAATCTTAACTGTCTCGATAAGAGTAATAAAAAAATTGAGCACTTTGCAAAGACTCTCAGAATTAAGGGTCTCGGACCCAGAACAGTAGAAAAATTAGAGATAGACTCTATCTTTGATTTATACCAGTTGCCTCTTGAAACTACGATAGATGCACTAAATTCCGAGAAATTAGCAGTAAAGCTTTTTAGAGAAATCAAAGCTAGTAAATTAGCTGACTTAGTAGATTTATTACCTGCATTCTCTATAAAATTAATAGGACATACCGCTTCTCAGAAAATTTGCGAACAGGTTGAATCTTTAGACGAATTAAATGAAGAAGTATGTGAAACAGCAGGTTTAGGTCCGAAAGCTCGCGCTAATTTACTAGAATGGTTTTATGAAGAATATACTGATGGATATGATAGACTTCCTTTTAGTTGGAAAACTAAAATAAAAAAGAAAGAAAACATTAAAGGAGTCGTATGTATGTCGGGTAAACTTAAAAGCTACAGCACAAAGGCAGCCGCAAAGAAACTTTTAGAAAAAAAGGGCTATCTAGTTAAAAGTAGTTTAACAAAAGATGTTACCATTTTAGTTAACGAAAGTGGAATAAATTCCGCAAAACAACAAGCAGCCCAAAAAAGGGGCTTATTAATAATAACAAACCTAAAAATATTATTTGGAGAAACCAATGGCATTACCTAAATGGACAGATGAAAGAACCCAACATCTTGTTAACTTTGTTGGGGACGCTACACCTATTACTCAAGCAACTGTTGCTGAAGCAGCAGTAGAGCTAGAAACTTCTACAAGAAGTGTATCTAGCAAATTGAGAAAAATGGGCTATGACGTCGAGTTAGCTTCTTCAGTATCTCATAAAACTTTTACTGATGAACAAGAAGCAACTCTATCACAATTTGTTACAGATAATTCTGGAACATACACTTATGCAGACATCGCAGCATCTTTTGAAAATGGTGCATTTTCTGCTAAGTCAATACAGGGAAAGATCCTTTCAATGGAACTTACTTCCTATGTAAAGCCAGCTGAGAAACCTCAAGCAGTCCGAACTTACTCTCCCGAAGAAGAAGCTATTTTTACCACTATGGTAAATGATGGTGCTTTTGTCGAACAAATCGCAGAAGCACTTGGCAAGACTGTTAACTCAATTAGAGGAAAAGCACTTAGCTTGCTAAGGTCTGGCGATATTAACGCTATACCTAGACAAGAGGTCACAAAAGGCTCAACAAAAGCCGACCCCCTGTCTGAACTTAACGGTGAAATTGGCAGCATGACTGTTGACGAAATCGCTGATGAAATTGGCAAAACCGTACGAGGCGTAAAAACTATGTTGACAAGACGTGGTTTAACTTGCGCAGACTACGATGGTGCTGCTAGAAAGCAAAAAGCTTCTAGTTAAATTTCGTTTAATTGGACAAGGGGTTTTTTCCTCTTGTCCTTTTTTTCTGGAAGAAAGCATTGAACTTAACGTCAGCTTTACTTAAACAGATTATTACACAAAAAGACTTTGATACTTGGGGAAACCTAAGGGAGAACTATTTACCCGCTGAATATCAGACTCTCTACCGTGTAATGACTAAGCACGTCGAAAACTATACTAAGTTACCAACCTTTGAGGACTTAAAACTTGATATAAGAGATAGAAATCTGCAGGAAAAAGTTTTCGCTATTGAAGCTGTTGATATTGATGTTGATGCTTGGATTTTACTTGAGTATCTAAAAAACGAGTATACACAAGTAGAAATTCTAGATGAATTAGATAGATTTGTAGAAAAGACAATAGCATTAGCTAAAGCAGAAGAAAATGTGGAAGCGTTGCAACAAATAGTAGTAGATATAGGGGATAGAGTAGATTTAAAACCACCTGAAGAAAGTATGCAATTAATTAGTTTATTTGATTCAGAAAAAGAACTTAAAAAATATGTACCTCTTGGCTTAAATCAAGACTACGACCAGAAATTAAAATTTTCTCCCAGAGATTTGGTTCTTATTGGAGGACGTAGAGGGGCAGGAAAAACTTTTACTTGTGTAAATATTGCAAACAATCTTTATGAACAAGGTAGAGGTTCTGTATATTTTACAATAGAAATGGATAGTCGTTCCATACTACAAAGAATGTGTTCTTTAGGAACAGGAGTTCCAGTATCTAAATTAATTACTAGAAATCTCCAAGAACCTGAATGGGACTTAGTAGTAAAATGGTGGGCAAATCGCTTTGAAGATGGATTAGAATTATTACCTGAGTATTATGAGAGTAAAGACTTTGATAATTTTCATACCAAACTCACTAAAAATAGAAAACTTACAAAAAATAAACAATTAGATGTAGTATATGATCCAGTATTAAGTCTATCTAAAATTCGTAAAGAATTAGATAGTAAATTAAGTCAAACTGATATAGGTGTTATTATAGTAGATTATATAAACTTGGTTAGACATCATAATGCTCCAAATAAGGGTGGTCAATATGACTGGACAGAACAGATAGAAGTAAGTAAAGCTCTAAAAAGTATAGCCCAAGAATATGAAGTACCTGTATTCTCCCCCTATCAAACAGATAATACAGGAGAAGCAAGATTTGCAAAAGGTATTCTAGATGCAGCAGACGCAGCTTTTACATTAGAAACATGGGAGCAAGCAGATGCTTGTATCACATTTACTTGTACAAAAATGCGTAGTGCAAAAATGGAAGGTTTTACAAGTACAATGGATTGGGATACTCTAAAGATCGGACCTCAATCTTGTTTAAGTCCTAAAGAAAGATCAGATGTTAAAGGTAGTTTAAAAACTGGAGAAACTGTACACGAGGTTATAAATTAATGGCTATAAAGAAAAAAGCACACGAAAAACTAGATAGTACAAATATCCAAAGAGTTATAGATGAGTTAGAAACTGAAAATCCTATAACTAAAAAAGAAGCATGTGAGATGTTGAATATAAGTTATAATACTACAAGACTTGGAAAAATTATAACTAATCACAAAGAAGAACAAGATTATAGAAAATCAAGAATGAATAAAAATAGAGGCAAACCAGCTTCTAAAGAAGAAATTCAAGAGATGATTATTCAATATTTAGTAGGGACTCCAGTAACTCACATTGCTCAACAATTATATCGTTCACCTTCTTTTATTAAAGGAAATATAGATAGGATAGGTGTTCCTACAAGAGTGGTGGAAGGAGAAACTTTTATACCACCAGATGAGTGTGTAAAAGAAGAGTTTAAAATTGGAGAATGGGTATGGTTTAATAAAAACCACCCAGATACAAAAGGTGGAAAAGCAGGAAAAATAGTAGAAGATATTACTTCTACAGCTAAAAGAGCTAAATTACAAGAGTGTAAAGCCTATAAGATACACTACTGGGTACCGATAGAATGGAAAGAAGGAATGTGGGTTCCGTGGTGGCCGGGTATTAAAAGGTTTAAAGGTTGGACTACAGCCCTTTCTTATGATTTAGCATCAATACAACACTTAATAGATGATTATGAAATTAATGAGGAAGCATTATAATGGCAAGCGATAGAATAGGAAAAAAATCAGCAAGTTTAGTAGCAGTTCCACCTTTTGAGGTAAGGAAAGTTACTACAAACTTTGTATTAGATCAACCCGTTGTTAGAGATAATATAGGAAAAGTACCAGTTAATCAACCTTTAGTAGATAGTATATTAAAGGAAGGCATAGTAAATCCACATTTATGTATGACAAGTTGGTATCCTTTGGCGGGCAGTCAAAGAATTAGAGCAGCTTTACATATAAAAGAAAATATTGACGAAACTTGGAATGAAAATATAACTGTTCATAGATTCTTAGAGGATTATCATAATGTATTTTATCTGTGGGGAGATGAGACTTTTAGAACACAGGCGATTGGAATTTGGTTTCAACTACAAGAATTAGTATTTAAAAGCCTATACTATAAACATGATGTTGACGGAAGCGGAACTAAAATGACTGATTTTGAAGATTTAGGCGAGGAATTGGAATGGGAACATGATAGAGATAATAGGTTGGATAATTTGGTGCATAGTAGTAACAATATTAGTGAGTAGTATAGAATGAAAGTAGTTGATATATTACAGGAAAGAAGAGTAGAGTTTAAAAGTTCTGGTCAAGATTATTTAGTTAGGTGTTTAAATCCTGAGCATGAGGACAAGCATCCTAGTATGAGAATTGATACTATCACGGGAATTTTTAACTGTTTTTCGTGTGGTTTCAGGGGAAATATTTTTAAATTATTTGGAGCACCCTCTAATTATTTAGATATTAAAAGACAGAAATTACTAAATACAATCGAAGAAAAAAGATCATCAAGTATAGGTATTCCATTTCCCAGAGGACACACACCTTATATTGGAAATTGGAGAGGTATAAAACCTGAAACTTATAAACATTTTGATGCTTTTTTACATCATGAAACACAATTCAATGGAAGAATAGTTTTTCCTATTCGTGATATCACAGGAAAAATAGTAGCTTTTAATGGTAGACATATGACTATAACTGATAAAGTTAAGTATATGATCTATCCACCGCATGCTATTATGCCTTTATATCCATCTAGTGCAAAACCTATAAAAGGTAGAGTAATTCTTGTCGAGGGGATTTTTGATATGATAAATCTTTTCGACAAGGGCTTATTCAATGCTATTTGTTGCTTTGGTACAAATACCTTAACGGCAGATAAGTTATCTATTCTTAAAATGCAAGACATTATGGGAGTAGATGTAGTATTTGATGGAGATGAGCCTGGTAGAAAGGCTGCAGAAAATGTAAAATTTCTTGCAGAAAGAGCAGGATTAGTAACTAGAGTTGTTGATCTAGGACAAAATGTAGATCCCGGTAGCCTTGCGGAAACACAAGTAACAAAATTAAAAGGAGATTTATATGGCTAAAATAGCATTAATAGAAACAAAAATAAGTAGAAATGACTATGAAGGTAGATTTGAAAATGCCTTTGAGTTTGATAGATTT
>CALBXV010000119.1 GCA_937890045.1 uncultured archaeon | reverse complement strand
CATTAAGCATGGATATAACATCTTGTAGGGCGTATTGCCTTATATGTATATCGGTAAGAGGTATAAGGTCGGTATGTATTGGCGTTTCATTTTGTATGTTCCATGCCACTTCTTGTCGGTTATATAAAAAATATTTACCATCTTTTTTAACAAGAACCCACTGATTAGTTAACTTACTATCCGTTAGGCCCAACACGTTATTTTCCTTATCAGTTATAATTGTAAACTTAGATATTAAACTTGACTCCTCTCTCTCAAATATTTTAGATTTTATGATATCAACTTTAACTGTTTTAAGGTGGGCAGCAATTTTATCTCTAACTGCCTTTTGTTTTGTTTTTAGGCCCCTGGATCTTATCTGTTCGCTATAGGTTGCCACTATAGCACCACCACCATGCCCAAGTATCTTTGCTATTTGTGCTTCAGTTCTCTCTCCCTTTTCTAATTCCGTAATCGCAAAAAGATGACGGAAAGTGTTTGCGCTTTTTGTTATAACATATTCATGCACTCTTTCATTAAAATCTTTCTCGCTCTCTTCTGTTCTTCGAGGATAGAGAAGTTTATATTGTTGTTCTGTACGACCCCGTATTTTTTTCAGTAACCAACCAGAAGAGAGGGAGTCGTGATCCCATTCCTTTACGCTATTTCTTACCACTGATGGTGACCTCTTTATCTTATCATTTTTACTTTCTGGCATGCCCACCCTTAATCTTCCAGCGGGTTTATTATCACCAGCTTTATCAATCAACCCTACGAATCCCAGATACGGAACGCCACTAAATTCTCCACCTGCTTGTATCTTTAATTCAGTGTTTTCTGCTGCGTTAAACTCCTTAATATAAGACTTTAAAACGCCATGATATTCTCTCATTTGCTTCCTTGTTTCTTCTGAAATAATATTGAATAACGTTGACTGTGCCGTGAACTTTGAATCATTTATATCTAAATTACCATTATTAAAATTTATATTCTGCCACTCAAGTTGTCGCAGTGCATATGGTCTTATGCCAGTTTCCAACGACATACTATATACAAGTCTTTCCATATGTGCTTCAACAAGCAGCCCGTATGCCCTCCTATAGGCGGTGTATGCCTTCTTTTTTACAGCACCGTTACCTTTATCTGGTAGAGCTTCAGCTTTTTTATAAGCATCTTTAGCAATATCAAATTTATAACGTACACTATTTTCAACATCAGGATCTAACTCCAGTGCAACACGATCACTCATCTTCTGGAACAATTCTATATCAATAGCATCTGAATGTCTTTTAATTTTAAAATCATTTAATGTATCCGTAACAGCTTTATGCACTGTTAATATCTCAGTAATAACCGTGAGAAATAATTGTTTAAAAGTAGTAAAAATACCCCTTATAGTGTTATCTGCCTTACCATCTTCCCTGCTCACCTTAACAAAGTTGTTGAACAAGAATAATAACTCTTTTATACTCATCTCGTCTAACGGATGTTTATCGTTAAGACCATTAGCACCCATCCAGTCATGGAGTAATTTTAGATGTGCAACCATTTTTTTCCCGTGAGCTGTCGTGATACCCCAACTCCCTACCTTCATACTGAGCCGATTATTAACCCTTGCCCTAAAATCTTCGCTCCACCCCCCGAAGTCTTCTTCTGTTAACTCTTTGTTATTTTTTAACCTTTCCACGGTGGTTTTAAGGTCGCTCAGTTCAGATTTCACACCCATCTCATTACTAAATTCTATGGTCACTTTCATTCCTTGAGCAGTTCCCACCTCTCTCTTAGCCACTGTTCCTACAGCTTTTAGTTTAGGTGATATAAACTTATCCGCTTGACTCACCCAGTCCTGCCAGTTATCAATCATGTTATATTTTTCTAATGCTTTAAGAGCATCTGATAATTGAAGCCTCTTACCATCTCCCCGTAGACTATTATTTATAGCATTAGCTATAGCATTAACAAGCGGGCTTTTACTGCCATAGGCAGCGATTTCATCCCTAAGTCCCTTTATCGTAAATTCAGGTTCTTCTGTTCCTAATTTTATATGAAGTCTACCATCGGTTACATTTCTAGTCAGGTTATTATTAGCATTGTCTGGGGTAAATTCATTTATTATTTTATCTACATCACCTTCCGTTACCGTCTCAATGTTTAATCCCAGCTTCTTTATTCGGTCATATACTTCATAAGGTGCATACATGCTAGTATATTTAGAGGCCTCTACCTTTTTCCTAATCATGCTAAGGGTGTCCCCGTCTTGTATTTCAAGCCCGCCCTCTCCCATAGAAGGACCTGATAAATCTATTCCATCTCCCTTGGGCTGCCATTGAGAGTTGTATACTCCCTTTACAACTCCCTTTTTATCGTTTTTGGCCATATCCCGTAAATTACTCTCATCCATTTTATGGATTTCTTCTCGGTTATCCGTATATGTAGCCTGCTCTTTCTTTTCCTCATCTACATTAACATATTCTTTACCAGTCCCACCCTGTGAAATATCATCTTTTTTGTCATCAGTGCCACCAGTCTTACCCTGTGAGTCACCTGTATATTGTCGTGCTCTCTCGTGAAGTTTACCACTCTCTTCTAAATGGTATTGACTAATTAAATTCATAATATCAGAGCGTTTTTCCTGTATTTCCTTTCGTTGTTCGTCCGATATACCGTCTAATTCTTTCCCCATACTTTTAACCAGATCGTTTATATTCTTAAGTCCTGCCTTTAGTGAGCCTAAAGCATCATCCCTCTCTTTTCCTTCCACCTTTAAACCCTTTTCGCCCTTATCTAATAAACTGGCATGGCCTTCCCTCATTGAATTAATATATGTCTCTGCCCCTATTATAGTTGCTTGGTCTGTTGTTGTTCTAATACCCCCTAATGTTTCATGAATTTCTTTACTCGTATCATTAATATCAGCAAAATCTGCATCGAGAGTGTCTATTTCATTCATAAGGTCAACCCCACCCTTAACCCTGTTTAATTTAACTCTTTGTATATTACCTGGAAGGTTAATAGCTCCACTTGCACCACCAAGAAGAAGTGTCATCACTGCGGTAGGCCCTATAACAGAAACCATTTCCGAGAATATACGTGCTTCTGGTCTTACACCTGCATACTTTTCTACTGCCGCCTGACCACCTGCCTGTCCAACTTCTGTAGAGATTTCCATTCCCGCTGTCTTACCTAATTTTAACAGGAAGTTTTGTACAAACTTACCAGCTGTTTCTTCGGTTATCCAGTCTGCTCTCATTCTGAATAACTTAGACAGGTATCTTGCTCCAAGAGTTTCACCAATACCTTCAATCGCTCCTGTTGCAAGAGGTGCCCACCATAGTTTACTTCTCAGGGCATTTGCCCCGTCTATATCACCTTGAGCTTCCAGCATGTGTATTCTCTCCCACATGGTATCTTTGGTGGTTTGTGCTTGTGACATTCCGAAAAGAGTACCGACTGATGTTCCTGTTATCCAGTTTACAGCCTTACTTGCCTTGTTGAAATTCTTTAAGTCACGGCCATGTCTAGCTGTTAGCCAGGTCAAGCGTTGGGCGTGTCCTATAGGCACTAAGGCGGTAGTAGGCATTTTGGCTGCTGCAAGTACCTTTCCCTTTGCTAATGCCTTTGTTGAAATATCAAGTGCCTTCTTTAACCTGCCCATCTTCAGTAATATTCTTGCACCAGTCATGCTTAAACCAATGGGGATCATGGATGTAGGTATCATTGTTCCTGCTTCATATAACCATCTGGCAAAACCTTCATATTCAGGCCTTGTGCCCCATAACTTATCAGATACATCATCTGACCAGTCTACTATTGCCTTACCAACTTTCTTTAACCCAAGAAATTGTAAAGACCTACCTGTCATAGCGGGAAACTCGGTTGATATACCCTCTCCAAGGCCTCTTAAAAGAGCACCTAAATAACCGCCTGTCTTAGGTTTGTCATTAGATAGTTCTTCATATGCGTAAAACGGTGAGAATTTCTGAGCGGTTTCATCATGTGCAGAGAAAGGGGAGAGTCCCTTTTGCATACGGTCTTTTGCGTGTTCAATGGCTTTGTTCCTTATGCTGTCGGGTATTTTACCACCCCTCATAAGGACTTCAACTTCGGTGTCATTCAGGGTTGAAACCAATAGAGGATACTTCTGAGAAATACCATTAACCTTAAACCCACCGCTTATGGTCATATCAGTGACAACACGACCTGAACCATCTGTCATCTTACGCTTACCAAGAAATCCAGCTCCCTTCTCAGTACCATCATCACGTAAGCCAGCCCTGTCCATAGAGAAGAGCTTTCCTGTCTCATCATACATGATATCACGACCCAGCTTCCTCTCTGCCTCTACTGTCTTATCGAAGGTAGGATGGTTTGCGCCTTTCAGTACCTGTCCTGTTTGTGGTACAAGACTTTGCCAGTGACCGTCAACAGGGCTAGGCTTAATACCATATTTATGTGCAGTTTCGTAGTCATAGCCAGTGCCCATCGAATCAAATTTAGGAGTGGGTACAGGTATGCGGTCTATTGCCTCCTGTTGTGTAGGTGAAGGTTGTAGATCACCACGCCTCACTCCTTCCTTATATAAACCCAGTTGTTTTGGGTTGAGTTGAGCAATAGTATCTGTTTTTATTGCATCCTGTATTACATCAGCATTTGTCAGTGCCATATATATTCCTCTCTAATTAAGCCTCAGCGTTCATTCCTGCATTATAAGTTGGAGTGGGCATATTGCCCCACACTCCACCATCCTGCCCAGGTACAGTTACTGGATCTTTAGACGAACCTCCCCCTGCATACCTTTCTTGAACACCTTCTACCCGTTTAATCCCTTCTTTAAGTGCCTTGTTCATTATCTCTGGGTCTATAAAATCTGATTTTGGAAACAGTTCCATCCCAGCCACTTCCAAAACGTCCTCTTCTATAGCATCCACCTCATCTTCGGTCCTTGGAACATGACCACCAGTAGCTGTACTAATAGCTTGTCGTAACAAGCCCCATCCGCTAGTTGCAAGAAATATACCAGTAGCTTCTTGTTTTGTCATCCCTGGATGT
>CALBXV010000118.1 GCA_937890045.1 uncultured archaeon | reverse complement strand
TATTTTCTATAAATAATTTAACCGCTTTTGGATATATTTGATGTTCTTTACGTAATATTTTGTTAGAAAGGCTGGAAACTGTATCTGTAGATAAAATTTTTACACTTTCTTGAAGTATAATTGGTCCCGAATCTAACTCAGGAACAACAAAGTGGACGGTGGCTCCAGTTACTTTTGCACCAAATTCTATGGCTTGTGTTTGAGCGTTAAGTCCTTTAAATGATGGTAATAAAGATGGATGAATATTCATTATTTTCCATTTAAATTTTTTACAAAAAGTTGAACTCAAGATTTTAGTATAACCAGCCAGTAATATTAAACAATTTTCATTAACAATTCCATGTGAATTAAGAACTTGAATAATTTTTTCGTCATATTCTTCATCTGACATTTTTTTATTAAATTCAATAAATTGAGTGGTGATATTATTTTTATGCGCTATCTCTAAAGCTTTGGAATTGCTATTATTACTAATTACAAGTTTAATTTGTGCATTGGTTATATATTTTCGTTTAATAGCATTAATAATTACTTCGAAATTAGATCCACGACCTGAGACTAAGATAACGAGATTAACAATCATGATGTGTTTTTCTCTCTCTTTTAGATTTAAAATCAGGTTTATATTTTAAAGCACTATAATCACCAGTAATACAAGCAGTACATAAATTATCTAAAGAAATTCCGATACCTTGACTTAAACCATTTAAATCGTTGAATATAATTTCATCAACATTAAGTTTTTTTGATATGGTGTCTCCAACTAATTTAAAATTTTGATTTCCAGATAATACTTTATAAGCTAACAATTCATTTTGTGTTGGAAAATCAACACCCATATAACAAGGAAAAGAAATTGGTGGAAATGTAAAAGCTAATTTAATTTTTTTAGCACCCGCTTTTTTCAAAGTTTTAGTTAGAACTTTTAAACTTGTTCCTCTTACTAAACTATCATCAACAACTATGATGTCTTTATTTTTGACACTAGCGGATATTGGAATAATTTGTTTAACAATTGATTCGCGACGTTTTTGAGTTGGTTCAATAAAACTTCGAAGACTACCACGCTTTTTGTATCTGTCTTTAATTAATCCTTCTTCTAGATTTATACTACTAGCTTGTGAATAACCTAAAGCAGCTGGTCTAGCAGAGTCTGGAACTGGGATAATTAAATCAGCTTTTAATTTTTTGTTTTTAGCAAGAATTTGACCGATTTTTTTTCTAATTGAATATACATTTACACCATCAATTGAAGAAGAGGGATGTGCAAAATATATATATTCAAATGAGCAATGAGAACGGTTTTTTTCAGTATTAAATTTATAAGATTTTAATCCATGTTCAGATAGACTAACTATTTCTCCTGGTTCGACATCACGTATTAATTTGGCTTCAATTGCATCTAATGCACAACTTTCCGAGGATATAATATATGATTTAGATGGTTTATGATAACCAATACATAAAGGGCGAAATCCAACAGGATCTCTAACTCCATAAACTACGTTATTTGAATCTATAATAGCTAATGTATATGCTCCTATTATTTCAGAATTTAATTTTTCAAAAGTTTTAAACAAATTTTTATTATTATTATTATATTCTTGTAATAATCTTAAACCTAATAATTTAGTATCAGTAATTCCTTTTGACATAGAATACTTGTCTGAAATTCCCTTTTTTAATTGTTTAAGATTGATGATAGTACCATTATGAGCTAGACGAAATTGATCACCAATATTCAAAGGATGTGCATTTTCTAACATTGAATGACCTAACGTAGAATATCTAACATGTCCAATACCGCATGTTCCTTCATTTTTTTTATTATTAAGTACATCCTGTGAAGTTTGAGATACTAAACCCATTTGTTTAACTGGTTGATTATTATCTATTGCTATACCCCAAGATTCTTGACCTCGATGTTGTAAAGCTTGTAATCCAGAAATTATCAAAGGTGTAACATTGGTATTATTAGTTGAATAAATACCAAAAATACCACATTTTTCTTTCATGATAATTGCTCCATTATATTTGAAATAGAATCTAGATAACATTTTTGAAATTTATTTAAAGTTGAATCAATTATTTTTTTATTTAAATCATATATTTCAATTTTATTATTAATAACTGTTCCAATGGTGTTAAATTCTAAACCAGTTTTTTTAATTATATTAACAACTGAAGATAAAGCATCAGATGTTACTTCAATAATAAATCGCCCATGTGTCTCTGAAAATAATAATTCGTTAATATTATTAACATTATTAGGAATATCATGTAAATTTATATTGACGCCTAGAGACCCATGAATGCACATTTCTAATAAAGCTATAATAAAACCGCCTTTTGAACAATCATGAATTGATTCAAGTAAGTTTTTATTAATTAAACTATAAATTAAGTTAAAAACAATAGAATCAGATTTAAAATCAAGTTTAGGAACTATACCTCCAATAAAATTATGAATATATTCATAATATTCTGATCCACCTAATTCTGGTTTAGTTTCACCTATTATAATTATATAATTTCCTTTATTTTTGAGTCCAGAAGTCATTAGTTTACTATTAGAATTTGCTAAACCTAATGTAACTATAACTGGGGATGGTTTAATAGCCTTTTTAGTAGATTTATCTTCATTATAAAAACTAACTTTTCCACCTACAACGGGTAATTTTAATTCATGACAATAATCAGATATTCCTTTAACAGATTGATTAAATGTCCAGAATATTTCTTCGTTAGTAGGATCACCAAATTGACAATGGTCAACAATACCAATAGGTTTAGCACCCATAGCAATAATATTTCTACATGATTCTGAGACACAACCGGCTGAACCATAATATGGGTCTAAATAACAATGTTTACTATTTCCATCAGAAGTAATTGCAAGATATTTATTATTTGGTAATTTTAATATAGAAGAATCAGCATCTCCAGGTTTTATTATAGTTCTGATTCCTACTTCATGATCATATTGCCTATATATCCATTTTTTATTAGCAACGTTTGGAGATGATAAAAGTTTCATAATGATATCAACTATATCATAATTGGGAAGATTTGGTAATTTTGGTTCACTATTGTTTAAATATTTAGGTTTAGATTGTGAATGATGTTGTAAAGGAGCTTCAGATATTAAACTAATTGGTAGATTTGCAATAAGTTGATTTTTATGTCGAATTTTTAAAGATGGGTCTTTAATAACTGTTCCAATGATTGAATAATCAAGATCGTATTTTTCAAGGATTTTAAGAAAAGACTTTTGATTGGTTTTATTAATTATAAATAACATACGTTCTTGTGATTCAGAAATTAAGATTTCTTCTGGTTTCATATCTGTTTCACGAATTATAATTTTAGATAGATCAACATCAGCTCCACTATTTCCTTTATTTGCCATTTCAGATAAAGCACATGTTAAACCTCCTCCTCCTAAATCTTTTAATCCAGCAACAACTCCTTTACCAATGGATTCTAAAGTTGCTTCTATAAGTAATTTTTTAGTAAAAGGATCGGGGATTTGTACTGATGCACGGTCTGATTCAGATTTATCAGTTAAATTTTTTGATGCAAAAGTAACTCCTTCAACACCATCTCTACCAGTATTTCCACCAACTAAGATAATTTGATCATCAATATTTTTAGCCTCAGCTAATACAATATCATTAATTTTTCCAAGTCCAACACATGCAACGTCAACTAGACAATTTCGTTCAAATGATTTATCAAATTCAACTTCTCCAGCAACAGTAGGAATTCCAACACAATTTCCGTAATCAGCTATACCTTTAATTACATTTTTAAATAACCATTTAGAATGCTGACTTTGATTAATATAACCAAAACGTAATGGATCAATTAATGCAATTGGTCGTGTTCCCATACATAAAATATCTCTAATAACTCCACCAATACCAGTGGCTGCACCACCATATGGATCAATAGCAGATGGATGATTATGACTTTCAATATGAAGGGTAACTGCATAACCGTCACCAACATCTATTACACCAGCATCATAACCAGGTCCTACAATTACATTTTTACCAGTAGTTGGAAATTGTTGAATTATTTCTTTAGATGATTTATAACTACAATGTTCAGACCACTGTGCTTCAATCATTTTCCATTCGAGAAGATTGGGATCCCGTTTTAAGATATTATATATAGTTTGAATTTCATGATTAGTTAAATTTAATTGTAAGTTAATATGGTTCAATTAATTAATTCCTCAAATAGTTAATTATAGATTTAAAGATTAATAAACCGTCATCTGTATTATATGGACTAAGAATTTTATCTGAAGCTCTTTCAGGATGTGGCATAATTCCCATTATATTTCGTTTTTTATTACAAATTGCAGCTATATTATAAATTGATCCATTTGGATTTGAATTTTTAGTAGTATTACCTTTATCATCAACATACTGGAAAATAATTTGATTGTGCTTAATTAAATCTTTAAGTTCTAATTCATTAATATAATATCTACCTTCATTATGTGCTATAGGCATTCGAAGAATTGAGGTTTTATCAATTAAATCAGAAAACATAGTGTTATTATTATTTACCTTAAGGTTTATCCAATCACAGATAAACATTAAAGAAGAATTTTTTAACAATATACCAGGAAGTAAATTCATTTCTGTTAATATTTGAAAACCATTACAAATCCCTAATATCGCAATATCGGATTCAGCGGCTTGTTTTACATATTTCATAATTGGGCTATGTGACGCAATAGATCCTGCTCTAAGAAAATCTCCATAACTAAATCCTCCAGGTAATATAATTAGATCGTAGTTTTGTAGATTAGAAGCTTTATGCCATAATAAATCTACAGTAACATCCTCCATTTGTTTTAATGTATAAACAGTATCGTAATCACAATTACTTCCAGGAAACTGAATTACAACAACCTTCAACTTTCATCATCAGCTATAGATATGCTACAAGAATGTGCAATTGGATTATATATTCGAAGTTTATCACACATATTTTGAACTGAATTAATAGCTTGTTCAGGATTATTCGCTTGAATTGAAATTTTTAATAATTTAGCTACATTAACTGAATGAATTGATCCGATACCGCTTTTCATAATTAAATCATTATAAATTGTTTCTCCCTCAGGATCTCTAGTGCCTTTTTTATTTTCAATTGAAACATTGACAAGATATTTCTTCGCAGGCACAATTTAAATTAGAATTTGCATGTATATAAAATTTAGAGAATTAAGAAATATTAGTTATCAAATTTGGAAGTTCATTTATATTTGATATTGTATAATCACAAACTTTTTCCAAGTGGTTTTTATTTGATGGACAACCTTCATATGTACCTACAGAAATTATCCCCAATTTTTTGGCAGTAATACCATCATCAGGCAAATCAGATATTGATATTATTTCACGTGGTTTAGAAATTGAATGATCAATAATTTTTAGAAAATAGGAGTTTTTTGTATTAGTATCATCACAACAATATATTGTTCCATCATAAAATGAATATTTAGTAATGAAATTATAGGCAGTTTTACATAAAGTCCGTGCAGTTAAATAATATATTTTATATTTATTTTTTAATTCATTGATAACTGGAACAGCGAATTGAAATGGTTTATCATATTGAAATAAATCTTCATCATATAAAAAATGAGATAAAAAATTTTGTAGTATAAATTCATTATATTGAATTTTTAATTTTGATAGAATTTTATCAAGATAATATTCAGATTTAATTTGTGTCCAATCTTGATTAGAGATTTTACAGGATAAAGCGCGTTCTAGAGCTAAACGTTTTCGTTGTGAATTATTACATATAGTTAAATCAATATCAAAAATTAAAACTTTAATGGTCATAAGTATTATTTAATAAATGTATAAATTTATTAATTTATTTTCCTATTATTGTTAAATCTAAAATTCGATTTCTACTTTGAGTATCTAATTCAACGAATATAATTTGTTGCCAAGTACCAAGAATTAGTTGATTATTTTCAATAGGAATAGTTAAATTTGGATCTAATAGAGAAGCACGTAAATGAGAATGGCCATTATCATCATGCCAACGTAATTCATGTTTATATTCTAAATCTTTAGGAGCTATACGTTCCAACATATTTCTAAAATCAGTTATACATCCTGACTCGTATTCAATAGTAGTAATTGCGGCAGTAGATCCTATAACAAATAAATTAATAATTCCATCATTAATTTTTGATTTATTAACTTCAAATTCAATTAATTCAGTAATATTAATAATATCGTTTTCACCATTAGAGTTGAATTTAAGTTTTTGTTTATAAATTTGCATAAATATTTAATTAATTAACAATAATTTATTGATTTCTAAGTAATATAGATAATATTAAATCTAATTGTGGAACTGTTGAATAACAAGTAATTTCATTTGGTAAAATCCATTTATATTTTTCATTTTCCCAATTTAATTTAACATTTGGATTCATAACATTAAATAAGAATGGATGTACTATCCATAATATTTTACTATTATCTGAAATATCAATTTTTGGTATAGATTTCACTAGAGTAATATTGTTAATTATTATAGATGTCTCTTCATTAATTTCAATTATAGCTCTTTCATATGGATTTAAATCACACTTTTCTAAATATCCACTAATACCAGACCATTTACCGGGAAAAGTTTTAACTTTTTGACTTCGTTTAACTATAAGAATTTTATTTTTATGAGATAAAATAGCAGTAACAATGTGTTTTATCATGAAATTATATTTTAATTATTACATAAATTAATAATAATGTTATTAAATTAATTGAATAATAACATTGAAATCTAAATAGTTGATTATAATTATAATAAGATATGAATCTAGTAGAAAAAACGTTAAAATCAACTAATGTATATAATGGAAAAATAATAAATGTACAAAAGAATATTGTGCAATTACCATCCGGTGGAAATACTATAAGAGAAGTAGTGTTACATAATGGAGCGGTAGCCATTATACCAGTAATTGATGAAAAGAATATATTATTAATAAAACAATTTCGTTATCCAACAGATAAAATATTATTAGAGTTACCTGCAGGTACACTAAATAATAATGAAAATCCGAAATCATGTGCTAAAAGAGAATTAGAAGAAGAAACCGGATTTCAAGCTAAAAAATTTATTCAAATATTAGAAACATTTGTTGCTCCAGGATATAGCAATGAAATTATGTATACATTTATAGCTACAGATTTATATAAAACTCGGAAAAATTTGGATTATGATGAAAATATTGAAGTGGTAAAAATTAAAGTAAAGGAAGTTATGAAATTAATTCTAGATGGAAAAATTACTGATGCAAAAACAATATGTGGAATATTAATAGCTAAAAATAAAAAATTAATATTATAAATTAAAATTTCTTAGTTTATTAATTATATCATAATCTAACCTAATTGAAAATGATTCAACAATCTTACCGTCAATTTTATTAATTAAATGTTTCATATTTAATTTCTTTAATTCAATTTGATTATTTTTGATATAATTTAGAAATTTTTCATAATTTTGTACATTTCTCCAATTCCATTGTTTTTCTGTTGATAAAGGCCAAACATCAATTGTATTATGATAAAGTAAAGATTGGCGAAGTTGATCAAGAGTTTTATTTCTCACATAATTATTGTATTAATAAAAAAAATTCATATTTAAAAATTCATATACCTTTGTGAATTTCATTTAAAGTAAGTCTTTTAATGAAATTAGAATATAATAAATCAATAATTGCGTTAGCCATTGCTGGAACAAATGTAATGATTGGTTTTGGATTATTTATTTCATTTTTACCATATTATGCTACACTGTTAGGAGCTAGTATAGGAATACAAATAGGAATAATTACTTCATCATTTATGGTAGCGCGAGGCTTTTTAGTAATTCCATTTGGAAAATTGTCCGATAAAATAGGTAGAAAGAAACTTATAGTAGTAGGTTTAATGATATATGCGATTTCAACAATATTATTTCCAATTGCATCAGATTGGACGCATGTAGCGGTTTTTCGATCGTTACAAGGTGTCGGAGCAGCGATGTTTTGGCCATCTTCAGCAGCATTAATAGCAGATTTAATAAAACCAGGATCACGAGGTACAGCTTTAAGTATTTTTAATACAGGGGTAATGTTAGGTTTAATAATAGGTCCAGCATTTGGAGGGATTATACAATATTATGGTTATAACATATTAGGTTTGAGTGAAATAGAGAGTTATAAATTACCATTTTATGTTGGAACTCTGTTTGCTTTCATTTCTGCATTAATTGTTATATTTTTTGTTAAGGAAAAGCGGCAATTAAAAAATAGTTTAATAGAACCTTCGTCAAATAAATCAATTCAAATTGCAAAAAAATTCAAATCTACATTTAATTCATTACTTGCATTAAGATTTGCACATGGATTTGGATTATCATTTATTCAACCAGTTTTAGCAATGTACATATATGAAGTTATAGGTCTTGACAGAGTAGTAGCAGTTCTATGGCTTTCAAGTGCATTTTTTCTATCTGGATTATGTGGAAGTTTAATACAATTTCCTATAGGTCGTTTAGCAGATAAAGGATATAGAAAGCAAATAATAATACTTGGTGGAATACTAAGTGCAATATTTACAGTTGCAATACCATCAACTAGCATAATAATTTTAATTGTTGTAATAATGGGGATAAGAAGTGCATGTCATGGTACATTATTCCCTACAATTTCATCAACACAAGAAGATTTAATGCCTAAAAAAATTAGAGGTAAATTAACTGGTATAACTGAAGCATATTGGACAGCAGGGGCAATAATTGGACCAATAATTGGTTTTTATGTATATGAATATAACCCGGCATTTCCATTTTATTTGAGTGCAATATTAATAGTTATAACAATCGCAATTTATACAAGATTTGGAAAAGATCCTAAAGTTATAGAATCAGAAATTTAATTAACTAACAGTTAACTCATCAAAATGTTTAGTTAAATCAGTAATTCCATGACCTTTGGATGAATTAATAAGTTGTTTAACAGGATTTTGAGATCTATAATTTGGAATATTCGAAATGATTCGCTCTTCAAACGTAGATACGGTTTCATTTTGATAGTAGACTCCTAGAGGTATTTTATCACCCCATTCAGTAGCTTTCTTAACTAATTGATTAATTTTCAATTCTAAATCATTTTCATCATCTGACTTATTAATAACAGGGTCATAATCAGTTTCTTCTAATTTGTATGTACGAGGAATTTTAGTATTTTGATCTACTTCACTAAACCAAGATTGTGTATTAAGATTATTATATGTTGGACATGGTTGTAACACATCAATAAACGCAGACCCACGATGTTGGATTCCTTTAATAATAAGTTCTTTAAGATGTTTAACATCAAAAGAGTAACCACGAGCAATAAATGTGTAACCAGCAGAAAATGCAAGAAGAATTGGGTTAATTGATTCAACAATATTAGGTTTTGGTAGAGATTTAGGTTGTAAACCTAATTTTAATGTTGGAGAAGCTTGACCTTTAGTTAAGCCATAAACTCCATTATTAAATAATACATAAGTAAAATCGATATTCCTTCTTCCAGCATTAACAAAATGTCCTGATCCAATACCTAATCCATCGCCATCACCACCAACAGCTATAACATTTAAATCAGGATTAGCTAATTTTGCACCTGTTGCAAATGGTAATACTCTACCATGTAAAGTATGTATACCATAAGTATTCATATATTGATGAGTTTTTCCTGAACAACCAATTCCAGTAAATAAAGCAACATTATGTGGTTCTAATTGCATGTCTGTAAACGCCATTTGTAAACTTGATAATATACCAAAATCACCGCAACCAGGACACCAATCATTATGAATGGGGGTTTTAAAATCAGTAAGTTTAAGCGCCATGAGTCAACACAATTTTGTTAGGAGTATTGTCTAATATAAGTTTCTTTATTGCATGATATAATTCATCAAATTTCATAGGACGGCCATTATATTTAGTTATAAAATGATCCATAGATATACCAGTATGTTCTCGTACTACAGATGCTAGTTGAGAAGTATAATTCATTTCTACACTAATTTTTTTAGATGAATTTGATAATAAATTTTGAACAGTTTGTGTTGGAAATGGGGAAAGTAATTTAATTTGTATAAAATTTACTTTTTTATTATCATAACTATTTAATTTGTCTATTACATCTAATATTACTCCTTTAGTAGACCCCCAACTTACAATTGTTATATTTGCATCTTTTGAACCGTAAATACTAACTTTATCTTTTACAGTAATTTGTTTATCAGCTAATTCAAGTTTTTTCATTCGTTTTTCCATAATTCTCATTCGAGTAATTGGATCTTCAGTTATATTACCATTTTCATCATGTTCATCACCAGTTAACCAAAATAACCCATTAGGAGTGCCTAATATTGTACGAGGAGATATACCATCACTAGTAAATTTAAATCTAGAATATTTGTCTGTAATTTGTTCTGAAGTTTCAGGAGTAATTAACTTGCCTCGATCAATTTCAATATTTTGTGTATTAAAAATAGGTGTTGTTAAAGTAGTACTTGCTAATGCTTTATCAACTATATGAATTACAGGTAATTGAAATTTGTCAGCATAATTAAAAACTTGAATCGAATCATAAAAACATTCTTCAATATCTCCAGAAGCAACAACAATTTTTGGGAATTCTCCATGTCCAGCATTTAAAGCAAATTTTAGATCGCCTTGTTCATGTCTAGTTGGTAATCCAGTACTTGGTCCACCACGTTGATATAATGTAATAACAATAGGAACTTCATTCATACCAGTCCAACCAATACCTTCAGCCATAAGTGAAAATCCAGGTCCAGATGTTGAAGTAGAGGATCGAGTACCTGCAACAGCAGCTCCAGTAGCCATTGTAATAGCTGAGATTTCATCTTCAGTTTGAACAACTAACATAGAACGTTGTAAATTATCATTATTTTCATTTGAATCATTTTCAATTTTAAATGTTTCATGACCTGAAAGATAAACACTTTCATCAGTAGCTGGACTAATAGGATAATAAGTTTGAAATCTACATCCAGCAGTTAATTTTCCTAAAGCAACTGCTTGACTGCCTTGTATAAATATACGTTTTTCTTCTACATCAATATTTTTGAGGTTATAATTAAATGAGTTTTGATAACTGGTATTCATATAATCATAACTATACTGAGCAGCAATTTTATTCATCTCGATTATTTTATTTTTATTCTTAAAAGTGTGTTCTATAGCAAGAAATAATTTTTCTAAATCAAAATTTAGTAGTGAAAAAGAGCAGGAAACAGCCATAAGATTAGTCATTTTAGTAAGATTACTCAGTTTAGTATCAGGAAATTTATTTGCAACTTCTTTTATTAATTTGGAATAATCAACTGGATAAAGTTTGACTCCTCTATTACTGCAATCGGTAAGAATATCATCTAATGTATCGTTTAGACCTTTATTTTTAAGATATGCTTCAGTATCATATAATAATCGTTTTTCAAATGTTGCAATATCTGATAATTTAATATTTGTAGTATTTGGATCATAGATCAATCCACCGTTATCAACTATAGTTAAAAAATGACGTGCAATAGTTTCAGCATCAAATGTAGTTAATAAATTAATTTGATTAAAATGTGAGCGGACAGGATTAGAATTTACTCTAACAATAAAATAACTATGTTCTCCTATTATATTTGAATAATATTCTCTTTGACCATAAACATACAATCCAACATAATTACAACCACGTGCAAATATAGTTGCCGCTGAATCTACTCCACTGCCTTGAGCTCCTCCAACCATCCAACTAATATCATTTTCAATCATTTCTTTTACACTTATATAATATTATATTTGAAATAAGTATAGGTATTTTAGTTTTTTTTATTTAAACTGTGGATTAAATGATTGTATTCTTTTTTACTCATATAAAATGTATTTTTAACACTTGGAAAAGTAGATGAAATAACATCGTTTTTGTAAGATTTTAACGCATTAGATAAAGAATTTTTAATATTTGCGTATTTCTTAACAAATTTCAAATTCATTTCATCATACAGTCCAATCATATCATGAAGTACTAATATTTGTCCATCACAATTTATACCAGATCCTATACCAATTGTAGGTATATCAATAGATTCAGTAACTATTTGAGCAATTTCAGAAGTTACTAATTCTAATACAATTGAAAATACACCAGCATTTTGTAATGCGTATGCATCATTAAGAATTTTGTTTGCTGAAATTTTAGTTTTTCCTTGTACTTGATACTTGCCATGAAATGAGGTGGTTTGAGGTGTTAATCCTATATGACCCATGACAGGAATGTCAGAATCAACTAGTTTTTTAATGGTAGATTGCATGTGTATACCACCCTCAAGTTTAACTGCATTAGCACCTAATTTAATAAGTTCATTTGCATTTTTTAATGTTAATTCAATATTAGTATTATATGAATTATAAGGCATATCAACTACTATTAATGATGTTTGAACACCTCTATTAACTGCTTGTAACATCATTTTAATTTCATCTAAAGTAACAGAAGTAATATTTTGATGTCCTAATACTACAGTTCCTCCGGAATCACCTACTAGAATAATATCTATATTTATATTATCAGCAATTTTAGCAGTTGGATAATCATATGAAGTAATTGCAACAATTTTTCTTTTATTTTTCTTATAATTTAAGATGTCTGTAAAAGTAATTTTAGTCATATAAATAAACCCATCAACTTTCCTTATATTTTAAAATTATATTTAGTAAATTTTTGTGAAAGATTCTTATTGATATATTTTAGACATAATTTAATATTATGTGAATTATGAAATTCATTGAGCTCAAGTTTATTGTTATTATTCTTAAATTGTTTGATATAAGAAAGTAATAAAGGAAATGCGCGTACAACATTATCAATAATTGATATAGTAGCATATTTAGAACTTCGAGATAGGGGATTTAAATCTATAACAATAACTTTTTTACCCATTTTAACTAATGTTTGTACTCTATCACCATCTTCTAAAGGTACAAGAACAGTATCAGCTTTAAAAATACCTTCAGGATCTACTTGACTTCGATTACTAAATATTTCTGGAATATTGATTAAAGACTTTAGTCCTAAAATTTCTTTAGCTCCTGATTTATAAAGAAGATTGGAAATAATCTTTGTTCGTGTTTTTGATTGATGAAATAAATTAATTTCAATTTTACAATTAATTATATTCGATAATTTCACTATTTCATTTGGAACTAAAGCAGCTACATTACCGTTCACAGATATTACAGGATTTTGAGAATTTAATAAAGTAATTGCTGCTGCTTTAATTGCATTAATAGTTGGTGGAGTAGTGGTTTCACCAATTAAATAATCAAATGCTTCACCTCTACCATGAGCTATTAATCCGTGATTTACAACAGATCCGTTGTTAAAATTATGTATAATTTTTTCTCTAATAATTAATGATTTAAATCTTGGGTGTTTAGAAGAAATAGAATTCATGATATTAGACGGGCTCCTTGAGTATCAAATTGAGTTATTATAATTTGGTTATTATTTTTAACTAATTTTTTTATAACTTTTTCAATCTCAATAATTTCATTAATTTTTATTATAGAAAATAATGTTTTTCCAAACATAGCCATACTAAAAGTAAATCCAGTGGTATCTAATATATCAAGTATTTTTTTTAATTTTTTATCAAATAAATTGGAATTATCGAAAAATTTTCGAGAAAATTTAAGAAAATTATTAATTTTTGGTTGATCATTAAAATTTTGTACCAGTTGACTTCCAAGTTGATTTAAATTTGAAGAAGAGTTATAATTATTAAGTATATCAGATGTAGATAATTGTCCTAAATGTAGAATTATAGCTAGATATTTATTATAATTAATAGATAATTTTTTTATTTTTCCAATTCCAGGAACTCCAGCTTGGGTTCGAATTTCAAATCCTCCGATATTTTCAGCAATCACAGTACCTAATCCTGTTTTACAATAAATTTCAGCTTCATGAGCAATGTTTACAACTTCATTTCTAGTTAAAGGTTGACATAGTGTCTCATTTATTCCTAATGCTAAACTTAAAGCACCTGCACCACTAGTACCAAATCCTGAATTTAGTGGAACACTAATACGGTGGTCCACAGATATGTCAAAATTTTGTTTTAATAATTTTTCAAATAGATTAATTACATAATTTGAAACAGGAGCTTCAGAAAATACGTTATTAAAATATATTTTATGTTTAGATTTATCACTTTTTTTTAAATTTACTATAGTAGTTATACCTAAAGCAGTTGAAAATCCAGCACCTTTAGAACCACTATAAAGTGAATCTTGTACTATATTTGCTTCAAGAAATCCAGTAATATGAGCGGGGCAGAATGTTTTCACTAACATTATTATTTACAAAGATTTTTGTTTATATTAAAATAATCTATAAATAATTTAAAGAACTTTAAATATTTATGGATAATCGAAAAGTTCAAGAATTAGGTGGTGGTACAGCGTTTATTTCATTACCAAAATCTTGGATAAAAAAAAATCAAATTAAACGTGGAAATATTTTATCAATAGAAATATTGAAAGATGATAGTTTAATAATATATTCACCCAGTAAAATTATAGATTTAAAAAAAATCGAGATCACCTATCCAAATTTAGATATTGATAAAATAATAAATGAAGTAATTGGAGCATATTTATTAGGATATGATATAATCCAAATCAAAGGTAAACAAAGATTAAATTTTAAAGATATGAAACAAATCATTCAAACAGTAAGGCATTTAGTTGGTCTTGAAATAATAGAGGAAGATGCGAATTCTATAACAACACAATTTCTTTTAGAATCAGAAACTTTAAATCCTAAAAAATTATTAGA